>NZ_KB890698.1 GCF_000373205.1 Calidithermus timidus DSM 17022 | reverse complement strand
GGCGTAGACGCCCAGGCCCCTGAAGCGCCGGTAGCGGTCCTCGAAGAGCTCCTCCGGGCCCAGGTCCTTGAGCTCGGCCAGGGTCTCCAGGAGCGCGGTCTTGAGGTTGGCCAGCGTGGCCGCCGGGTTGCGGTGGGCCCCGCCGCCCGGCTCGGGGATCACACGGTCGACGATGCCCAGTTGCAGCAGGTCGGGGGCCGAGAGCTTGAGGGCCTCGGCGGCCTTGGCCGCCTCCTTGGCGTCGCGCCAGAGGATGGCGGCGCAGGACTCCGGCGAGATGACGGAGTACCAGGCGTTCTCCAGGATCAGCACGCGGTTGCCCACGCCGATGGCCAGCGCCCCGCCCGAGCCGCCCTCGCCCAGGATCACCGCGATGGCCGGAACCCGCAGGCGGGCCA
Source organism: Calidithermus timidus DSM 17022 (assembly GCF_000373205.1). Taxonomy (NCBI): domain Bacteria; kingdom Thermotogati; phylum Deinococcota; class Deinococci; order Thermales; family Thermaceae; genus Calidithermus; species Calidithermus timidus. The sequence goes on along the minus strand of NZ_KB890698.1, from coordinate 277,454 downwards.
TGCGCTGGATGCTCTGGGCGATGACCCAGGCCTGACCGCGCTCCTCGGCGGAGATGCCGGGGTAGGCTCCGGGGGTGTCGATGAAGGCGATGAAGGGCTGGCGGAAGCGGTCGGCGAGGTCCATCAGGCGCATGGCCTTGCGGTAGCCCTCGGGGTGGGGCATGCCGAAGTTGCGCTGGATGTTTTCTTTGGTGTCACGGCCTTTCTGCTGGCCGCAGACCACCACCGGAGTGCCCTCGAGGTAGGCCAAGCCGCCCACGATGGCCGGGTCGTCGGAGAAGGTGCGGTCGCCGTAGAGCTCGAAGAAGTCCTGGAAGACCCCGCCCAACACGTCGAGGGTGGTGGGGCGGCCCGGCGTGCGGGCCAGTTGCACCCGCTGCCAGCGTGTGAGGCTGCCATAGGTGTCGTCCTGAAGCTTCTTGAGCCGCTCCCTGAGCACCGAGAGCTCGCCCTCGAGCCCCACCCCACTCTCCTGGGCGTACTTCTCGAGCTCGGCGATGCGGGCCTCGAGCTCGAGGATGGGCTTCTCAAACTCCAGCGGCACGCGCACCCCCCGCGAATTGCCTGAGCACCCGCGCCACCGCCTCCTTCAGCTTCCGACGGTCCACCACGCGGTCCACCATGCCGTGCTTGAGCAGGAACTCCGAGCGCTGAAAGCCCTCGGGTAGGTCCTGGCGGATGGTCTGCTTGATCACCCGGGGCCCAGCGAAGCCGATGAGGGCCCCCGGCTCGGCGAAGATCACGTCGGCGATGGCGGCAAAGCTGGCGGTCACGCCCCCGGTGGTGGGATCGGTGAGGATGGAGACGTAGGGCAGGCGCCTGGCCCACAGTCGGTCGAGGGCCAGGGTGGTCTTGGCCATCTGCATCAGCGAGAGGGCCGCTTCCTGCATACGGGCTCCCCCCGAGGCCGAGACGATCACCAAGGCGCGGTTCTCCTGGGCGGCCAGCTCAGCTCCCCGGGCGATCTCCTCGCCCACCACGCTGCCCATCGAACCCCCGGCGAAGGCCGCGTCCATGACCAGCAGCACGCTGGGCACCTCCCCGATCAGGCAGCGCCCTCCCACGATGGCGTCGGGGCGACCGGCCTCCTTCTGGTAGCGCTCGAGACGCTTGACATAAGGCTCGGTGTCCACGAATTCCAGCGGGTCGGCGGGCTTGAGCCGGGTGGTCTGCTCGAAGGAGCCAGCGTCGGCCAGGGACTCGATGCGGCGCAGGGCGGGAAAGCGCATGTGGTGGCCGCACTTGGGGCAGACGTAGAGGTTTTGCTCGAGGTCTTTCTTGTAGATGGGCGCATCACAGCCTGGGCAGCGGGTCCACAGCTCGGGGACGTCGCGGACTTCGCCCTGGGTGCGCCGACGGCGGAACAAACGTTCAAGGGCCACAGCCCAACTACTTTACCGCGTTTGAGCGGGGTTTTGCCTTTACGCAGTTCAAAAAAATCCCGGAGGGCCGTACGAATGGCCCTCCGGGCTGCCCAGGATTCACTCGCTGGCGGGTTTGGAGGGTTGGGGCAGGGCGGCCTTGACCTCGCCGGTCTGGCTGCGCCCGATGAAGACTGCCCCGGCCTCGATGTCGAGGGCTCTGGCCCGCACGTCGCCCTCGAGCTGCCCGCTCTTGGTGAGCGTGAGCTTGCCTTCCACCGAGACGGCGGCGCGGACCTTGCCCTGCACGTGGGCGTTCTTAGCCCGCACCTGCTCGCCCTCGACGATTCCGCTGGGACCGATCTCGAGTTCGCCCTCCACCAATACCGAACCCCGCACCACTCCATCGATGCGCACCTGCCCCTTGGCCTTGAGGGTGCCCTCGAATTCGCTGCCTTCAGCCAGGTAGGTCAGCGAAGCGTTGGGTGAAGTTTTTCCGCGGCTCAACATCGGCTTAGTTTACCTTGCCCTGCCCGGTCCACCCAGGGACCCGGAGCAGCATTAGGCGTTGCTAACGGGCGGCTAAAGCATCCAGGTATGGCATGGGGTCTACAGCTATCCCGTAGCGGAAGACCGTGTAGTGCAGGTGGGAACCGGTCGAGCGGCCCGTGGAGCCCACCCAGCCCAACACCTCCCCGGCCTCCAAGCGCTCTCCCACCCTGGCCCCCAAGCGCGAAAGGTGGCCGTAGAGGGTGCGGTAGCCGTAGCCGTGGTCGAGGGTGATGGACTGCCCGAAGGGGCCGTTCCAGCCCGCTTGGATCACCACGCCGGGAGCGGTGGCGTGGACCGGGGTGCCGTAGGGAGCGGGGAAGTCCAGCCCGTCGTGGAACTCGTAGCCGCGCCCGCCGAAGGGGTTGCGGCGATTGCCGAAGTAGGAAGCGACGCGGAAGTAGCCCCTCAAGGGGTAGCCCCGGGGCATGGCCTCCTCACGGCGCAGCGTGGCATCGAGGCGGCTCTCGAGCTCGCCGAGGTCGCCGGCGACCTCGGCGAGCTGGCCCCTAGCCAGCAGGAACAGGCTCCCAGCCTCCGGGGGCAGGGCAGCTCCGCCCTTAGGTTCCTTGGGGGCGCTGCGGGCGGGGGTGAGCCGAATCTTGGGCATTCCAGCCCGCTCGCGCAGGCGGTTGATCTCGGCCTCGAGGCTCTCCAGGCTCTTCATGACCGCCTGGGCCTCCTGGCTCAGGGCCTCGTTACGGGTCTTCTCGGCCTCGAGCTTGAGGGTGAGCTGGCGGGCCTGGGTGGACAAGCTCGCCAGGCGCAGTTGTAAGCTGCGCATCTCGGCGGTACGGTTCCACAGGTATAGGTTAAAGGCGCTCCAGGCGGCCAGGAAGACCACGAGGACCGCCGGAAGCCACACCGGCAGCGAGAAGGTGCGGGGGGCCGCGCCAGTGCGGGCCAGCCATAGGGTGTAACGGGCCGGTCGTCTACGGCGCACGGCTGTGAGAATGACATGTGGCCTACAGTCCGGTCAAGACAATTCGACCCGGTCAACCCCGGAGCACCTCGAGGATTAAGGGAGGGGTCTGGGCATCCGCTGCCAATCGGTAGGCCTGATTAAGACGCCGGGTGGCCTCCTCCACCCCCCTGCCCCGGTGGTGCAGCCGGGCCAGCACCTCCCCCGCCCGCACCCGCTCGCCGGGCTTTTTGACCAGCCAGGCCCCTACGCCCAAATCGATGGCTTCGCCCTTCTTGAGGCGGCCACCGCCCAGCGCCAGGACGGCCAGGCCGACCTCGAGGGCGTCCACGGCGGCCACCACCCCATCTTGGGTGGCTTTGAGCTCCCAGACCGCGGGGGCCAGCTCCAGCCGCTCGGGATGATCCACCACCCCCGCGTCGCCCCCCTGGGCCTCGACGAAGCGGCGAAACTGCTCCAAGGCCGCACCAGACTCGAGCGCCTCCCGTGCCCTGGCCGGGTCCATCCCCTCGGCCTCGAGCACCTCCTTCGCCAGGGCCAGGGCCAGCTCGCGTAAGTCCTCCGCCCCCTCACCGCGCAGGGTGGCGATGGCCTCACGCACCTCGATGGCGTTCCCCACCGCGTGCCCCAGCGGGCGCTCCATGCTCGAGAGCACCGCCCGCACCTGGCGGCCCGCCCCCTTGCCGATGGCGATCATGGTCTGGGCCAAGCGACGGGCGTCGTCGTGGGTCTTCATGAAAGCCCCGGCCCCCACCTTCACGTCGAGCACGATGGTGCGGGCCCCAGCGGCGAGCTTCTTGCTCATGATCGAGGAGGCGATGAGGGGCAGCGAGTCCACGGTGGCGGTCACGTCGCGCAGGGCGTAGAGCTTGCCGTCGAGGGGGGCCAGGTCTTTGGACTGCGCGGCGATGACCAGCCCCACCCGGCGGGCCAGCTCGTGAAAACGCCCTTCGCTCAACTCGCCGCTCCAGCCGGGGATGCTCTCGAGCTTGTCGATGGTGCCCCCGGTGTGGGCCAAACCCCGCCCGCTCATCTTGGCCACCGTGCAGCCGCAGGCGGCCAGGATGGGGGCTACGACCAGCGTCGTCTTGTCACCTACCCCGCCGGAGGAGTGCTTATCCACAGGGTGTGGATAAGCCGAGAGGTCGAGGCGGTGGCCCGAGTCGGCCATGACCTGGGTGAGCGCGGTGGTCTCCTCGGGGGTCATGCCGCGCCAGAACACCGCCATCAGCCAGGCCGAGACCTGGTAGTCGGGGACCTCCCCACGCAAATAGGCGCCGAGAAAGGCCTCGAGCTCTTCTCGAGAGTGGACGTGGCCGTCGCGCTTGGCTGCGATGAAAGCGACTGGGTTCATGCCACCAATCCTAACGCCCCAGCCCGGGATAGCACCGCCTTAGCATAGGCTAGGGGATAGGAGCAAGCCGTGAAGACCGTAGACTTCCTCATCATCGGTGGCGGGGTGGTAGGCACGAGCGTGGCCCTCGAGCTGCGCCGCCGCCACCCCAAGGCCAGCATCACCGTGCTGGAAAAGGAAAAAGACATCGCCGCCCACGGCTCGGGGCGCAACTCGGGCGTGCTGCACGCGGGCTTCTACTACACCGCCGACTCGCTCAAAGCCCGCTTCACCCGGCTGGGCAACGAGCGCTGGAAGGCCTTTGTGAAGGAGCGCGGCCTGAGCATCAACGAGTGCGGCAAGCTGGTGGTGGCCAAGCAGGAGGGCGAGCTCGAGGGCCTGCGGGAGCTCAAGCGCCGCGGCGACCTCAACGGGGTCGAGACCTACCTCATCGGCGAGCGGGAGGCCAAGGAACTCGAGCCCCGGGTCAAGACCACCCAGCTCGCCCTGTGGTCGCCCAACACCGCCACCGTCGATCCCCTCGAGTGCATGAAGGCGCTGGTGGCCGAGGCCCGCGCCCAGGGTATCGAGTTTTGGCTCTCCAACCCCTACCTGGGCCGCCGGGGCAAGGCCGTGCGCACGCCACAGGGCGACATCGAGGCGGGCTACGTGATCAACGCCGCCGGGCTACACGCCGACCGAGTGGCCCACGACTTCGGCATCGGGCTTGACTACCGCATCCTGCCCTTCAAGGGCCTCTACCTCTACGGCTCGGAGCCCAAGGGCAGCCTCAAGCGCCACATCTACCCCGTCCCCGACCTGCGCAACACCTTCTTGGGCGTGCACTTCACCGTCACCGTAGACGGCAAGGCCAAGATCGGGCCCACCGCCATCCCCGCCTTCTGGCGCGAGAACTACAGCGGCCTGGGGGGCTTCAACCTCGTAGAAGCGTTAGGGGTGCTGCGCGACGAGGCCATGCTGTTCCTGCGCAACGACTTCGACTTCCGGCGGCTGGCCTTCGAGGAGCTGCGCAAGTACTCCCAGCGCTACCTGGTAGGCCAGGCCGCCCAGATGCTCGAGGGCACCCGCCCCGAGAACTTCCGCACCTGGGGCCGCCCCGGCATCCGGGCCCAGCTCTACGACCACCGGGCCAAGAAGCTGGTGATGGACTTCAAGCTCGAGGGCAACGCCGAAGGGCTGCACGTGCTCAACGCCATCTCCCCCGCCTTCACCGCGGCCATGCCCTTTGCGGAATACGTGGTGGACAGGGCCGAGGCGCTGATGAGCGAGGGGGCTACTGCTCAGGCGCACAGTTGTACGCCGGGCGCAAAACGCTAGAACCGGCGGAGAAGGGGTGAGCACGAGCCCCCGTCACCCGAAGCCCGGAACCCCTCACCCCCAAAGCGTGACAGCGCCCCAACATGAGAGGGAAGCCCTGCTCTACCCTACGTCCATGACCTTCCAGGCCCCCCACCTCCTGGTGGCTCTGTTGCTGTTGCCGCTGCTGGCGTGGCTCTACTGGCGGGTGGTGCGCCGGAAAGCCCGCGAAGGGTACGGTCTGCTGCCGGGTCTCGAGCGCTGGCGGCAGGCCACGGCACACAGCCGCAATCCCGGGCGCTACCTGCCACTGGGGCTCTACGGGCTCGCCCTGCTCCTGAGCCTGCTGGCCCTGGCCCGGCCCCAGGCCACGATCCCCCTCCCCGACCAGAGCGCCGGGATCGTGCTCAGCATCGATGTAAGCGGCTCCATGCGGGCCACCGACATCGCCCCCAGCCGCCTGGAAGCGGCCAAGGCCGCCGCCAAGGACTTCGTGGAGCGGCTGCCCGAGGGGATCAAGGTGGGGCTGGTGAGCTTCGCGGGGTACGCCGTCCTCAACGCGCCCCTCACCGGCAACCACGCCGAGGTGCTCGAGCAGATCGGCTACCTCGAGCGCCGCCCCAACACCGCCATCGGGGAGGGGCTGATGGAGAGCGTCCGGGCCTTCCCGCTGGGCGAGGACGGCAAGGTGCTGGGCTCGGCCACGGTGATCCTGCTCTCCGACGGGCAGAACCGCACCGGGATCGAGCCCGAGGAGGCCGCGCGGGAGGCCGCCAAGCTGGGCGTCGTGGTCCACACCATCGGGGTGGGGTCAGTGAACAGCTCCGACCCCAACGTGCCCTTCGCCGGGTTCGACGAGGCCGAGTTGCGGGGCATCGCCGACGTCACGGGGGGGCGCTATTTCGCCGTAGATTCCGCCGAGCGGCTGCTCGAGGTCTATCGTGAGTTGCAGCGCCAGACGGCGTGGAAACCCCAGCGCAGCGAGGTCACGGCGCTGTTGTGCCTGCTGGCCGGGGCGCTGCTGGCCTCGAGCCTGCTGCTCGCCAACTGGAACCGCCGGGTCATCTAGCACCTCATGCGGCGGGCCGGTATGACTGAGGGGGCATGAGGCCGATGAACCGACGGCGATTCCTGCAGGGCGTGGCCGCGACGGCGCTGGCCGCGAAGGGCCTGGGCCGGGCCCAGAACACCCCGCGCCCCAGGGTCGGGCTCCAGCTCTACACCCTGCGCGACCTGCTGGGCGACCGCTTCAAGGAGACCCTCGAGCAGGTCGCGGCGATGGGCTACAAGGGGGTGGAGTTCGCCGGGGTCTACGGCGGGCTCAACCCCGGCGAGCTCAGGCGCTTCCTGGACGGGCTGGGCCTCGAGGTGGCCGGGCTGCACGTCCCGCTGGAGCAGCTCGAGCAGGGCCTCGACGGCCAGGTCGCGCTGGCCCGCGCCCTGGGCACGCCCTACCTGGTGTGCCCCTGGCTCGACGCGGGGCTGCGCGGCAGCGAGGCGAAGTGGCGCGAGCTGTTCGGGCGGCTCGAGCGGCTGGGCAAGGCCTGCCGGGCGGCGGGGCTCCGGCTGGTCTACCACAACCACGAGTTCGAGTTCGAGGAGAAGGTGGGGGGACGGCCCGCCTTCGACGCCCTCTTCGCCGCCGCGCCCAGCCTCGAGGCCGAGCTCGACGTCGCCTGGGCCCACGCCGGGGGCCAGGACCCGGCCACCTACGTGCGCAAGTACGCGGGCCGCCTGCCCCTGGTGCACCTCAAGGACCACGAGGGGCGCCGGACGGTCGAGCTCGGGCGGGGCGAGGTGCCGGTCGAGGCCGCCGTGCGGGCCGCGCAGGCGAGCGGGGTGCGCTGGCTGCTCGTCGAGCAGGACGAGAGCCCCAGGCCGCTGGAGAGCGCGCGGGTGAGCCTGGAGTGGCTGCGCTCCAGAGGGCTCGTTTAAACGCATACCGCCTATAGCAAGGGGCGGCTGTGGGCGGTGAGAACTCCTCCTTGCAAGCTCATGCCCGCTCGAATAGACTCCCGCCATGCCGTTGTTCATCGTCCCGTTCCTGCTTGCGCTCGACCAGGTGTTCAAGCTGGCCGCGATCCAGCACCTTAGCTCGGGCTCCAAAAGCGCCATCCCCGGCCTGCTCGACTTCACGTTGGTCTACAACACGGGGGCTGCTTTCGGGCTGTTCACGGGTGGGGCCCAGTGGCTCTCCTACATCAGCGTAGCCGTGGGGTTCGGAATCCTGTACTACCTCTACCGCAACCCTCGCCTCTCTCGCGTGCAGACGGTGGCCCTCTCGATGATCGCAGCCGGGGCCTGGGGCAACGCCATCGACCGCATCGGCCGCGGCTCGGTGGTGGACTACATCGACATGACCACCAACGTCGCCCCCATCCGCGATTTCCCCATCTTCAACCTAGCCGACATGTGCGTGGTGATCGGGGTGGCCCTCTTGCTCTTGCCCCAGCGGCGCAGGAAGTGGTGAGCGGGTGCCCATAGCTCTTCTCACAGCGGCGGCGTAAAGCGCCCGTCCACCGCCGTCCAGCCACCATCGACGAAGAGGATGGTGCCGGTGACGTAGGAGGAGGCCCTCGAGGCCAAAAACACCACCGCTCCGGCGACCTCCTCGGGCCTGCCCCAGCGGCCGAAGACGCTCTTGGCGCGGTAGGCGGCGTACCACTCGGGCTGGTTCTTGATGGGGGCGGTGAGGGGGGTGTCGATCACGCCGGGGCCGATGGCGTTGGCCCGCACCCCCTGGGGGCCGAGTTCGGCGGCCAGGGTGCGGATCAGTTGCACAGTTCCGGCCTTGGTGGCCGCATAGACGCCCTGCCCCGGCTCTACCACCAGCGAGCGGATGGAGGAAAAAGCGATCAGCGAGCCCGAGCCCTGCTTAGCCATGACCCGTCCCGCCTCGGTCAGGACGTGGAAGGTGCCCTTGAGGTTGAGCGAAACCACCCGCTCGAACTCCTCGTCGGTGTACTCGAGCAGGGGCTTACGCACGTTGATGCTGGGAGTGGAGACGGCGGTGTCCAGCCGGCCATGGCGGGCGACGATATCCCCCACCAGCGCGCGCACCGCCGCGCCGTCGCGGATGTCGAGGTGTGCGACCTCGGCCTCTCCTCCCGCCGCCCGGATGCGCTCGAGGGTCTGGCTGGCCCCCTCCAGCCGCGCATCGGCCACGACCACCCGCGCACCGTGGGCCGCCAGGGCTTCAGCCGAAGCCTGCCCGATGCCCGAACCCCCGCCCACCACCAGCGCAACTTGGCCCTCGAGGCGAAACATGTCGGCGTAATTCATCGAGTTCCTCCTTTGGTTCGACCCAGCTTAACGCTAAAGGGGGTGTGTGGGGCGGTGATGGTCGATGGTCGATAGCCGATAGCCAAACGCCCAACGCCAAACACCCCTTCTTCACCCCCCTTAGCAAGGGGGGCAGAGGGGATACCCCCTCCCCGCCCGCGGGGAGGGGCGGGGTGGGGTCCCTTTCACCACTAGCCACAGGCCGCGGGCCTCGAGCCTTTTGCTTATGGCTGACGGCTGATAGCTGACGGCTCCCCAGGTCCCCCACGGGCCCCCTCTAGCGGTTCTGCCGCCTGGGGTCGAGCCAGTCGCGCAACCCGTCGCCCAGCAGGTTGAAGCCCAGCACCGTGAGGGCGATGGCCAGGCCCGGCCACAGCACCGGGAAGACCGAGAGTTCCTGGTAGCTCTGGGCTTCGCGCAGCATGCGGCCCCAGCTCGCGGTGGGGGGCTGGGTGCCCAGGCCCAGGTAGGACAGCCCGGCCTCGGCCAGGATGGAGGCGGCGAAGGCCAGGCTGGCCTGCACCACCAGGGGTCCGAGGATGTTGGGCAGCACGTGGCGGACGATGATGCGGGCCGAGCCCATCCCCAGTGCCCTTGCAGCCTCGACGTAGGGCTGGGCCTTGACCGAGAGCACCCCGGCCCTGGCCAGCCGGGCAAAAGCCGGCACCGCTGCGATGCCGATGGCCGCCATGGAACTGGTGGCTCCGGGGTTGAACACCGCCGCGAACAGCAAGGCCAGCAGGAGGGCCGGGAAGGCGTAGAGGCTGTCGAGCACGAAGGAGAGCAGCGAGTCGATCCAGCCGCCGAAGTAGCCTGCCAGCATCCCCAGCAATACCCCCAGCGAGAGCCCGATCCCCACCGCGATTACCCCCACGTACAGGGCGTTTTGGGCCCCCGCCAGCACCCTCGCCAGCAGGTCGCGGCCCAGCAGGTCGGTGCCCAGGGGGTGTTGGGGCGAGGGCGGGGAAAGCCGGTTGGGGCCGGTGGCGTTGGGGTCGGTGGGGTTGAGCCAGCCCGTCACCATGCCCAAGAGCACCAGCAGGATGATGAGGCCACCGATCTTCACCGCCAGGGGCAGGCGCCGCCAGGTGCTCTTGCCCCCTATGGAGACGCCATTGGCCGATCGGTCACGCATAGCTCACCCGCGGATCGAGGTAGGCGTAGAGTAGGTCCACGATCAGGTTGGCCAGCACGATGAAGGCCGCCAGCACCACCACGATGCCCTGCACCAGGGGAAAATCGCGGGCGCTGATGGCCGTGAGCGACAAGGAGCCCAGCCCCGGCAGACCGAAGACCGTCTCCACAATCACGGCGGCGATGAGGAGTTGGGAGAACTCGAGCCCCAGCACCGTCACCACCGGCAAGGCGGCGTTCCTGAGGGCGTGCTTGTAGAGCACCACCCGCTCGGAGAGGCCCTTCGAGCGTGCGGTGCGCACATAGTCCTGCGAGAGCACCTCCAGCACGCTGCCGCGGACCATGCGCACCAGCAGGGCCGAGCGGGAAAGGGTCACGGTGAGGATGGGCAGGACCAGGGCCAGCAACGCGCGCTGGGGATCGCGCCAGCCCTCGATGGGAAAGTTGGTGGGCAGTGGCAGCTTGAGCTGCACGATGAACAAGTAGATGAACATCAGCCCCACCCAAAACGAGGGCAGCACGATGCCCAGCAGGGCTCCCGCCGAGATGCCCACGTCCAGCCAGCTCCCCGCCCGGCGCGCGGCCAGGATACCCAGCGGCACGCTGATCAAAGTGGCCAGCGTCAGCGCGACCAGCACCAGCGGCAGGGTCACGCTCAGGCCTCGAGCGATCTCGCTCCTCACAGGCGAGCTATAGCGGATGGACTCGCCCAGGTCGCCCCGCAGGGCTCCGGCGTACCACAGCACGTAGCGCTCGAGGGGCGGCTTGTCCAGCCCCAAGCGGGCCTGCAACGCCGCTACCCGCTCGGGGTCGGCCCCGAAGCCCAGAATGATGGAAGCCGGGTCACCGGGGATGACGAGCAGCGCCAGGAAGACCAGGCTCGAGGCCAGCCACAGCGTAGCCAGGGCGACGACGCAGCGACGCACAAGGTAGGGCCACATGGCTGCACGACATCACTTAGCCAAATACACCTCGGCCAGCAGGATGCCGGGGCTCAGCGAAGCGCCGGGCCAGTTCATCACGTTGGCGCGGTAGGCCCCCAGCGCGGGCAGGCTCATGGTCCAGATGCTCACCGCGTCCTCGGCCAGCTTGCGCTGCATGGCCTTGAGCGCGTCACAGGCCTTCTTGGGGTCGTTGGTGCGCAGGTAGGTGGTGTAGAGCTGCTGGACCTGGGGGCTGTTGTAGCGCCAGTAGTAGTTCGGGTTGGCGTAGCGCCCGATGTCGTTGGCCTCGACGTGCCCGATGATGGTCATCTGGTAGTCGGCAGCCAGGAAGGCCTTCTGGATCCAGGTGCCGAAATCGACGACCTGGATGCTGACCTGCACCACGCCCAGCCGGTTGAGCTGGGCGGCCAGCGCCTCGCCGATGCGGCGCTCGTAGGGGAACTCGGCGGCCAGGGTGAAGGTGAACTTCAAGGGGTTCTGGGCGTTGTAGCCGGCTTCGGCCAGCAACTGCCGCGCGCGGTTGGGATCGTAGGTGTAGAAGTTCGAGAGGTCTTCGTAACAGGCCTCGCCCGGCGAGCGCATCGAGCCGATCTTGGTGCCGTAGCCCAGCATGGCCCCCTGGATCAGCTCGTCCTTGTTGACGGCGTACTCCATGGCCCGCCGCACCCGGATGTCGTTGAAGGGGGGCCTCGAGTTGTTCATCGAGGCCACGGCCTCGGCGGTGCCGCTACCGCTGAAGACCTTGAAGCGAGGGTCGCGCGAGAGGATCTGGGCGTTTTCGGGCAGCATGGAGTAAGCGATGACGTCGATGTCGCCCGCCCGTAAGGCCGCGAGCTGGGCATCGCCATCGCCCATGAAGCGGAAGTTGACCCGGTCGAGGTAGGGCAGGTTAGGGATGTAGTACGCCTCGTTGCGCTCCAGCCGCACCCCCACCCCACGCTCCCAAGCCGCGAAGCGGAAGGGGCCGGTGCCGATGGGCCTGACCCTCTGCTCCTCGAGCTTGCGCTCGCGGGGGCCAATGGTGCTCTCGGGCAGGGAGAGGGTGAAGAGGAAGTCCTGGTTGGGCTGCTTGAGGGTGAAGACCACCGTGTAGCTGTCCGGCGCGCTCACCGAGGCGATGTCGCGGTAGAGCTCGGGCCGGATGTGCCCGCTGCGCTTGGTGTCGGGGTCTTTGGCCCGGTTGAACTTGGCCACCACGTCGGCGGCATCGAAGGGCGTTCTGTCGTGGAATTTGACCCCTTTGCGCAGGTAAAAGGTGTAGGTCAGACTGCTGGCCGAAACCGTCCAGCGCTCGGCCAGCGAGGGCACGATCTCGCCCTTGACGTTGCGCTTGACCAGCCCCTGCAGCACGTTGTCGTAGACCATGCGCGCGATGTCGGCCCCGGCGGCCTGGCTGGGGTCGAACACCGTGGGCTCGGTCTGGATGGCCACGGTGAGGCTCCCCCCCCGGTTCTGCGCGACGGCCAGGCCCAAGAGCAGCACCAGTACCCAAAACCAACCTTTCGTCATCTTTGCCCTCCTTTGAGGATTTCAGATGCCCTAAAAGGACCGTCGCCACGGCGGTTTCACCTCGCGAGTTTCAGTCCCTGTAGAGCATCAGAACGGAAATCGCGGTGTATAGTCGCGCCGCGGCGACGAGGTCGTCTATCTCTACGAACTCGTTGGCCTGGTGGGGCGTTCTCCGCCCGCCCGGCCCGATGGTGACGATGGGCAAGTTGGCCCAGGCCCAGAGATAAGTCCCATCGGTCGCGCCCGGAACTCCACCATAACACACCGGCATCCCCAGTAAAGAGAGGGCCTGCTCGGTCGCCCGCACCACCGCCTGCGCGGGGTCGGTCTGGGTGGGAGGGCGATCCTCGAAGACCTCGAGCCCCACCAGCACCCCGGGAAAGCTTCGCATGCACTCCAGCTGCTCGGCCTCGAGCATCCGGTAAATGCGCGCGTGGTCGTGGTCGGGGTTGGTGCGGATGTCCAGCCCCACGCGGGCGTAGCTCGGCATCACGTTGAACTGCCCCTCCCCCGCGCTGGCCTCGAGCACCGTGGGCGTAACCCAGCCCTTGCCCAGGTAGGGGTGGTCGGGGGTGGATTGCAACCATAGCTGCAGCTCGGCCATGCGGCCTACGAACCAGGCGGCAGCCGGGATGGGGTTGATTCCGGCATAAGGCATGGCCCCGTGGGCCATCTTGCCCTCAAAATGCACCCATACCCGCATGGCCCCCTTCTGCACCAGGCATACCTCCATCTCCTCCGGCTCGCAGACGATGGCCCCGGCAAAGCCCTCGGCATAGCCGGCCTTGACGAAGGCTTTGATGCCCGCCATCAAACCCTCCTCATCGCAGGGAATGGCGAGCCGCAGGGTACGGGGAGGTTGACCCAGCACCCGCTTGAGGGTGGTCGCCGCGACGATGGCCGCCGCCAGCCCACCCTTCATGTCGCACGAGCCGCGCCCGTAGAGCCTGCCGTCCTGGATGAGCCCGGCGTAGGGGGGCACCTGCCAGTCCTCCAGCCGCCCGTGGGTCACCACGTCGGTGTGACCCTCGAGGATCAGGCCACCCGGCCCCTCGCCCAGGTCGGCGATGAGGTTGAGGCGGCCCGGAGCCACCGGCTGCACGGTGGTCCTCAAACCCAGCCCGCGCAGGTAGGGCTCGAGGTAGGCCACCACCGGCCCTTCGCCGGGGCCAGGGTAGTAACTCTCGATCTGCACGAGCTTCTGCGCTAGCCTCACCACCTCTTCAGCCTCCACCGCCTCGGCGGCGCGGCGGGCGAGGGCGGCGAGGTCCTCAGGCGTCATAGACCTCCCGGTAGCAGCGCAAGCCCCCCACCGAGCGGGCGTGCAGCAGGCCGTGGATCAGCGCCCGCGCGAAGACGTCGGCGGCCAGGGCCCCCAGGCGACTGAGCTGAGCCGGCGTCGAGAGCTCGACCTCGCCCGTTCCCAGGGCGAAGATCACGTCCCCATCGAACATGGTGTGGGCCGGGGTGACGGCCCTGGCGATGCCATCGTGAGCCATCATGGCCACCTTCTGGGCCTGGGCCTTGCTCAGTCGAGCGTTGGTGGCCACCACCCCGATCACGGTGTTGTGCAGCTGGAGGGGGCTGTCGAACATGTAGGAGTAGTCCGGGGGGGTGTGAATGAGGCGTGGCGGGTGCTTGAGGCCGAACTCCCCTCCTAGCTCGAGCCAGCGGGCGTAGAGTTCCCCGCTCACGGGGTCCCAGGCCCGCCCGTGCGCGTTGGCCCCCACGATGGCCCCGATCCGCAGGCCGTCGTCGAGCACCACGCTGGCGCTGCCCAGCCCCCCCTTGAGCCCTCCGGTCTTGGCCCCGGTCCCAGCTCCCACGTTTCCCTGCTCCACCGGCCCACCGTGGGCCGCCAGCGCCGCCTGGTAGCCCTGCTCAGCGCCCGGTCGCACCGCATAGCTGCCCACGGAGAGGTCGAAGAGCGCCGCCGCCGGCACGATGGGCACCACTTCGCGCTCGCCGACCCGGTAGCCCAGGCCGCGCTCCTCGAGGTAGCGCAGCACGCCGCCGGCGGCCTCGAGGCCATAGGCACTTCCTCCCGAGAGCACGATGGCCTGTACCTGCTCGACCAGGTTGGCCGGGTGGAGCAGGTCGGTTTCCCGCGTTCCCGGCGCGCTCCCGCGCACATCCACCCCGGCCACTGCCCCCTGCTCGACCAAGACCACGCTCACGCCGGTGAGGTTGAAGGCGTCGGTGTAGTGCCCCACCTTGATCCCCGGCACGTCGGTAATAGCGTTGAATGGACCCGCTTTCATTGGCCAGCCCTAGCATACCGCCTTGCACGCCATCGATCATCAGCCCCTCGGCAAAAGCGAGGGCTGGCGGCGAAAGAAGCGCGCAGTGGGAGGCCGCGCGTCACGAGCCATGGGCTCGCGGCGTTTATCCGACCTTGAGCAACTCGGCCAGGCGCTCGAGCGCCTTGTGGATGTTGGCCTCGCTGGTGGCGTAGCTGAAGCGCACGTGGTGGGGCGCGGCGAAGTCGGTGCCGGGCACCACCGCGACCTTGGCCTCCTCGAGCATCCGCAAGGCCGCCTTGCTCTCGTCGGGGTCGATGCGGCTGGTGTCACAGAGCACGTAGAAGGCGCCGTTGACCATGGGGGTGGTGAGGCCGATGTCGTTGAGGCCCTTTACGATGAGGTCGCGCCGCTTGCGGTAAGCCTCGCGGGCCATGGCGATGAAGCGGCTCGAGGCCTCGACGTTGGTGAGGGCTTCGACCATGGCCCACTGGGCGATGGTGTCGGGGGAGGTGGTGGACTGGCTCGAGACGTCGATGATGCCCTTGATCACCTCCTTGGGCCCGCCCGCGTAGCCGATGCGCCAACCGGTCATGGCGTAGGCCTTGGCCGCGCCGTTGACGGTGATGGTGCGCTCGGGGGCTATAGAGGCCGGGGAGAAGTGTTCGCCCTCGTAAATCAGGTGCTCGTAGATCTCGTCGGAGACGAGGTAGAAGTCGTGCTTGTTGGCCAGCTCGGCGATGGCCTTGATGACCTCGGGCGGGTACACCGCGCCGGTAGGATTGCCCGGCGAGTTGAGCACCAGCGCCTTGGTGCGCGGCGTGACCTTGCGCTCGATCTCCTCGGGGTCGGGCACAAAGCCCGACTCGGGGCCGGTGAGCACCTCGACGGGGTTGCCCTGCGCGAAGCGCACCATCTCGGGGTAGGAAACCCAGTAGGGCCCGATGACGATCACCTCATCGCCGGGATCGAGGATGGCCTGGAAGAGGTTGAACAAGGCCTGCTTACCGCCCACCGTCACCACGGTCTGCTCGGGGGGGATCTCCAGCCCGTTCTCGCGCTTGAACTTGGCGCTGATGGCCTCGCGCAGCTCGGGGATGCCCGCCGGGGGTGCGTACTTGGTCTTGCCCGCCTGCATGGCCCGCATGGCCGCGTCCTTGACGTGCTGGGGGGTGTCGAAATCGGGCTCGCCCGCCGTCATGGCGACTAAGTCCACGCCCTGGCGGCGCAGCTCGAGGGCCTTGGCGTTGACCGCTACCGTAGCACTGGGTTTGAGCGCCTTGACGCGCTGGGACAAGCCTCGCATACCCGTAGATTGTCAAGGCTCGAGGGTCGGAGGTCAAGGGCCGGTATACCAAAACCGCGACCCCCATAGCCAAACATCAAGTCCACCGCAGCTCGAGCCTCGCCTCCAGCCAGCCGACCTCGAGCCCCCGCAGGTTCTTGAGCAGCGGCCTGCGCCACTCCAAAGGCTCCTCGGGCGAGAGCGCGCCCAGGAGCTCTAAAAGCCGCACCACGGCGGGCTCGCGGGCGGCCTGCGAACCGTCTTCGACCTTGAGGGTGACGCCGATGGGACCCCAAGGGCTCTCGCGCAGGGCCATGCCGTAGTAACCGTCGGCGCCGCGCTTGGCGAGGAGGCCGGGCACTTTCTGCATCAGCACGGTGTCGATGCTCTCGAAGCCAGCCACCATCTCGGGGTGGGTGCGCATGGCCTGGTAGACGGCCTCGAGACCCGCCCGGTAGGGCTCGGGGGCGCTCTCGGGGGCGGCCAGGTGAGCGAACATCTTAGCGGCGGCGGCCAGGGGCAGCACGAAGGTGGGGACGCTGCACCCATCCACGCCATAAGGCACGTCGGGCACGCCAGAGAGGTCGCGCAGGGTCTGGAGGTTGAGCCGCTGGACGGGGTGGGTGGGCTGTTCGTAGCCCTGGGGGCTCTCCCCCATCGCCAACGCAGCGGCCATCATGCCGGTGTGCTTACCCGAGCAGTTGTTGTGCAGCGCGGTGGGTTTGTGCCCGTCGTGCTCGAGCGCCTTGCGGGCGCTGCGGGAGAAGGGGGGGTGGATGCCACACACCAGGGCGGAGGGCTCGAGGCCGAGCTTGCGCAGGAAGCCCGCGGCCACCTCGACGTGGCGGGGCGTCCCATCGTGGGAGGCACAGGCCAGGGCCACCTCCTCGGAGGTGAGGCCGAAGCGTCCTACCGCCCCGCTCAGGTAGAGGGCCAGAGCCTGAAAGGGCTTGGCGCTGGAGCGCAGGTGGGCCCTGAGCTGGGGGTCGCCGCTGGAGGCCAGCAGCTTTCCTGCGGGATCGACGATGGCGAGGGAGAGGCGGTGGCGGTTCTCGATCAGACCGCCCCGGTAGGCGTAGACGAACGATTGCACGCCCCTAGCTTACCGTCCCGTGCGCACAGGGGTGGCCCGCTCAAGACGAAGCAAAGCAGAGCCGAGGGTGGTAGCCGGGCTGCTCGAGCGCCCGCCGCACCTCGGCGATGGTCTGGCTCAGGTCGAGCCCGGCATAGACGCCCGGCAGACCCTCCAGGTGCCGCAGGGCCTTGGCGAAGTTGCGCCAGCCCCCGGTGGGGCTGGAGCGGGCCTTGTGCAAAGCGGCGGCCAGCAGGATCAGGCCGTGCACCACCTCGCGCTGCTCGCCCTCCAGCCGCACCCACAAGGGCTCGAGCACCTCGTGCACTTCCCAGAACGCCCCACGCTGCCACAGCTCGCGGGCCCGGGCGAACTCGGGGGTGTTCGCCAGGTGTATGGGGCTTGCCCCGTCCCAAAGGGGGTCGTCCTCGAGCCAGTCCACTTACCCAAAGTATCAGCGCTTACCCAGAAGGTGCCCCCGCTCCCCTTAGGATGGTGGGACGGTGCTAGAGTAGGCCCGTGCGCCCGCTTGGCTGGGGTTTCTCACGACAAGCCGGACGGAAAGAAAGCAGGTTCTAGAGGTGCAAGCTATGGCGAAGCCGATCGAAGTGACCGATGCCAATTTTGAGCAGACCCTGAAGAACAACGAGCTGGTGCTGGTCGATTTCTGGGCCGAGTGGTGCGGCCCGTGCCGCATGGTGGCCCCCATCATCGAGGAGCTGGCCAGCGAGTACGCAGGCAAGGTCACCGTGGGCAAGCTGGACGTGGACGCCAATCCCCAGACGGCCATGAAGTACCGCGTGATGAGCATCCCCACCATCATCCTCTTCAAGAACGGCGAGCCCGCCGAGGTGCTCGTGGGCGCCCAGCCCAAGCGCAACTTCGAGGCCCGGCTGCAAAAGCACATCCCCCAGCAAACCGGCGCCTGAGGCTGTCACCGCTTATAACCCGGTCCTTTGGCCGGGGTTTTTGCTACATTTGGGCTATCCGCTACTATGACCCCATCCTTCGACCCCACCGACCTCGCCTTCCTCGCCAACCCCTACCCCACCTACCGCCGCCTGCGCGAGGAAAGCCCCATCTTCTTCTTCGAGAAGTGGGGCGCCTACGTGCTCACCCGCTACGACGACGTCAACACCCTCCTGCGCGACCGCAGGTTGGGGAGGGTGCTGGAGAACCACCCGCGGTGGGGGGAGTACGAGTGGCAGTTCGAGCAGACCCGCCTAGGCTCGATCCTCGAGCTCGAGCCCCCCGACCATACCCGCATCAAGGAGGTCTTCCACCAAACCTTCACCCCCAAGCGCGTGCGCGAGCTTTCGGGCAAGATCCACGCCCTGTGCGAGCGGCTGGTAGACGAGCTGCTCAAGCGCCCCTCCCGCCAGGCCGACTTGATCCACGACTTCGCCCAGCCCATCCCCGTCACCGTCATCGCCGACCTGCTGGGCATCCCCGAGGCCGACCGTCACCACCTGGTCCCCTGGTCCAAGGGCATCATCGGCTGGTTCGAACCCGAGCGCACCAAGGCCATGGAAGCCGAGGCCATCCGCTGCGCCCAGGAGTTCGCGGCCTATCTGCGGGCCATGATCCCCCTCAAGCGCCAGCAGCCCGGCGACGACCTCTTCAGCGCCATGCTCCAGGTGCACGACCGCGAGCCCGAGCGCCTGAGCGAACAAGAGCTCGTCAACAACTGCATCCTGCTGCTCAACGCCGGACACGAGGCGGTGGTCAACGTCATGGGCAACGGCATGAAGGCCCTGCTCTCCCACCCCGAAGCCTACGCCCGCCTCAAAGCCGACCCTAGCCTCATCCCCAGCGCCGTCGAGGAGATGATGCGCTACGACACCCCGCTGCAATTCTTCGAGCGCTACGTCCTCGAGCCCCTCGAGTACAAGGGGTGGCGCTGGGAGCGCGGTACCAAGCTGGTGCTCTACTACGCCTCCGCCAACCACGACCCCGCCGTCTTCGCCGACCCCGAGGCCTTCGACATCACCCGCAACCCCAACCCCCACCTGGCCTTCGGCGCCGGGCTGCACTACTGCATTGGGGCTCCGCTGGCCCGCGTCGAGCTTCAGACCGCCCTCAGGGTGCTGCTCGAGCGCCTCCCCGAGCTGCGCTTGCTGCCCCAGGAGTTCAAATACCAACCCAAGAACGTATTCCGCTACCTCGAGGGGCTAAAAGTGGCGTATTGAAGTCGAGCGTCTTGCCTTTAGCCATCGACTATCGGCAGCGTTCAGTCATAGGCAGGGACTTTGCTCACTGTAGCCACCCCCAGCCCTGCCCTATGCTGCTCTCCATGCCGGACATCACCTCCCGCGCCGACATCGCCGTGGTGGTCAACGCCTTCTACGGCAAAGCCACCCGCGACCCGCTGATCGGCCACCTCTTCGAGGGGCTCGACCTACAGGCCCACCTCCCCACCATGCACGACTTCTGGGAGAACATCCTCTTCCGCACGGGGGCCTACAAGGGCGGCATGATGTACAAGCACCTCGCGCTCAACGCCCGCAAACCCCTCAAAGCCGAGCACTTCGAGCGCTGGCTCGAGCTCTTCACCACCACCGTCGATGAGCACTTCGCCGGGGAGAACGCCGAGGTCGCCAAGCAGTACGCCCGCTCCATCGCCCAGACCATGCTCTCGCGCATCGTGGAGGCTACGGGATTGCCGATGGCCTTCCTGGACGCCAAGGGATAAATGCCCGCCGACTACCGGTCAGCCCTAAGGTAGCCGCCTTCACTAGCCGCGAAACCAGCGAGCGAGCAGGTTGAGCAGAAGGCTCAGCGCCAAGCTGAGCAGTAGCATCGAGGTGAGGGGGAAGTAAAGCCGAAAGCCATCGCGCTCCAGGCGGATGTCCCCTGGCAGGTGGCCGAACCAGCCCAGAAGCTTCGGGGCATAGATCATCGCCAGCCCCAGCAGGGCCAGCAGCACCCCCAAAAGCACCAGCCAGCGCCCGGCTTCCATCCCCACAGACCCTACCTTCCCCCCATGCGCTCGCGGACGGCTTTGGCCAGCTCCTCGGCCTTGGCCCTGGCGGCTTCGGCGGCCTGCTTGGCCTGCTCGGAGAGCTGCTCGAGCTGATCGGGGATGCCGTCTTTGTCCTTGTCCAAGCTGGCTCCGACCTCACCCAGCTTGGCCCTGGCCTTTTCCGCCGCCTCGCGGGCCTGGCGCATCAGCCCCTCGATGGCATCGGGGATGCCGTCTTTGTCCTTATCCAGGCTGGCCTTGACCTCGCCCAAGCGGGCTTCGGCTTCCCTTAGGGTATTCTCGGCCACCTGCCGGGCTTTCTCGAGCATCTCCTGAATTGGGCTCGCCATAGCACTCCTCCACCCCGATTATAGGGGATAAAGCCGCCAGCGGGGATGTGAAGCGCGAGCTACAGCGCCCAACCCCTCGCCCGCTCCACCGCCTTCTGCCAGCCGGCGTAGAGGCGGCTTCTTTCCTCCTCGCTCATCTGCGGCTCGAAGCGCCTGTCCACTGCCCAGCGTTCGGCGATCTGGGCTTTGCTCAGCGCCCCCACACCGATGGCCGCCAGGTAGGCCGCGCCCAGCGCGGTGGTCTCGGTGACCTGGGGGCGCAACACCGCCCTCCCCAGGATGTCGGCCTGGAACTGCATCAGCATGTCGTTGACGCTGGCCCCGCCGTCCACGCGCAGCTCACTGAGCCGGAGCCCTGAGTCGGCCTCCATGGCTCCCACCAGGTCGCGGGCCTGGTAGGCGATGGCCTCTATGGCGGCCCGGGCGATGTGGGCCTTGGTGCTGCCCCGCGTGAGCCCCACAATGGTGCCCCGCGCATAGGCGTCCCAGTAGGGCGCGCCCAACCCTACGAAGGCCGGAACCAGGTAGACCCCATCGGTGTGGGGCACGCTCTTGGCCAGGGCCTCGACCTCGCTGGATTTCTGGATGATGCCCAGCCCATCGCGCAGCCACTGCACCACCGCCCCCGCGATGAAGACGCTGCCCTCGAGCGCGTACTCGGGTCGCTCCCCCTCGAGCTGCCAGGCCACCGTCGTCAGCAGGCCCCGCTGCGAAGCCACCGGTTTGTGGCCAGTGTTCATCAGCAGAAAGCATCCCGTGCCGTAGGTGTTCTTGGCCATACCCGCCTTGAAGCAGGCCTGCCCAAAGAGCGCAGCCTGCTGGTCGCCCGCCACGCCCGCGATGGGGATGGAAGCCCCCAGCAGCTCGGCCACGGTGTGGCCGTAGACCCCCGCCGAGGGCCGCACCTGCGGCAGCAGCGCCTTGGGGATGCCCAGCACCCCCAGCAGGTGGGGGTCCCACTCGAGGGTCTGCAGGTTGAACAGCAGGGTGCGCGAGGCGTTGGAGACGTCGGTGGCGTGCACCTGGCCGCCGGTGAGGTTGTAGATCAGCCAGGAATCGACGGTGCCAAAGCACAGCTCGCCCTTCCCCGCCCGCTCGCGCAGGCCCGGAATCTCGTCCAGCAGCCACTTGAGCTTGGTACCCGAGAAGTAGGGGTCCAGCACCAGCCCGCTCTTCTGGCGGAAGACCTCCTCGTAGCCGTGGGCCTTGAGCTCCTCACAGATTCCCGCGCTGCGCCGGTCCTGCCAGACGATGGCCCGGTACACCGGCTTGCCCGTCGCGCGTTCCCAAAGCACCACCGTCTCGCGCTGGTTGGTGATGCCGATGGCCACGAGCTGGGAGGGCGCCACCCCGGAACGCCGGATGGCCTCGCGGGCGGTCTGGAGCTGCGACTGCCAGATCTCCAGGGGGTCGTGCTCGACAAGGCCAGGCTGGGGAAAGTGCTGGGTGAACTCCTGCTGGGCCTGAGCCAGCGGCTTTCCCTCGAGGTCGAAGACGATGGCGCGGCTGGAAGTGGTTCCCTGGTCCAGGGCTAAGACGTAGGGCATCTGGGGCCTCCTTTCGAACACCTGATTCTACCGGTGGGCTATTTTTGAATCTAAGATTTATAATTGCCCCGTGAAGAAAAACAAGGAGTTCGCCAATCGCCTCCACGCGCTGATGCCGAAATTCGCCTACGTGCCCATGGAGGATCGCTTCCTGATGAACCCCGGCCCCCTCAAGTACCGCTTCAACGTGATCGGGGTGGGGGTGAACGGGCAGGAGCACATCCGGGTGACGCTGCTCGAGGGGCGCTGCACCGTCCACGGCGTCTACGACCCCAACCCCTCCAGCGTCGAGGGTGCCAAGCGCGTCAAGGCTGAGTTCTCCCAGGAGCCCCTGGTGGTCTACGACAGCCTCGAGGCCGCCTGCAACGACCCGGCGGTGGACGGCCTGATTATCTGCACCCCCAACCACACCCACCTGGAGGTGCTCAAGGTGGCGGTGCAATCGGGCAAGCACATCCTGCTGGAAAAGCCCATGGCCACCAACCTGCGCGATGCTTACGAAATATGGCAAATCGCGCAAAACTACCCCAAGGTGCTACAGATCGGGCTGCAATACCGCTACAAGCCCATCTACGTCGAGGCCATCCACGAGGCCAAAGTGCGGCGCAGCCTGGGCGAGATCAAGACCCTGACCATCATGGAACACCGCGAGCCCTTTCTGGACAAGGTCAAGCAGTGGAACAAGTTCTCCAAGTACTCGGGCGGCACCCTGGTGGAGAAGTGCTGCCACTACTTCGATCTGTTCAACCTGTTTGCCGCCTCGCGCCCGGTGAGCGTCTACGCTTCGGGCAGCCAGGCCGTCAACTTCAAGGACTTCGAGTACGACGGCGAACGCTCGGACATCCTGGACAACGCCTTTGTGATTGTGGAGTACGAAAACGGGGTGCGGGCCAACTTCAACCTGTGCATGTTCGCCCCCATGGTCTACGAGGAGCTCGTGATCTGCGGCGACGAAGGCCGCCTCAAGGCCAGCGAGGGCGTGAACGGGCAGGCCTACTCCAAGTGGGAGAACTACTTAGAGGTCATCGCCCTCCCCGACCGCACCTCCCGCACCATGACCCCCAGCTACCCCGCCCTCATCGAGGAAAGCGGCCACAGCGGGGCCACCTACTACGAACACCTGCGCTTCATCGAAGCCATGGACGGCCAGCCCTCTACCGCCGCCACGCCCGAGGAGGGCTTCTGGAGCGTGGTGGTGGGGGTGGCGGCGGAGGAGTCGGTGAAGCGGGGGGAGAAGGTGAGGGTGCGGGAGCTGCTGGAGGCGAATGGGCTGGGGCACCTGGGGTGATAGTGGGGCGCACAGGGAATCGACGGGGTCGGTAACCTCGCATCCGTATTTGCTGAAGCCATGCTGGATGGGTAGGTTTCCAGCCTACTCGAGCTCAAATTCGTGGGCTTCGAATTTCAGGGTTCGGCTGTTCTCCTTGACACTCCCACGGCTAAAGGCCGTGGGATTCTTGCTTCACCGAGTCGTGCCACGACTGCTGATGTGGTCTTACCAACTCTCCACAAGCGTTTTGCGTCTCCGTGTGCCCCACGGCGACGGGGATGCTTCTTATCCCTTCGGCGCGGATATTGTGGGCCGCGTTCAGGTCTCGGTCATGCACCGCGCCGCAATCACACCTCCAGACCCTATCCGCAAGGGTGAGGGCCTGGTGGATGGCCCCGCACACAGAGCAGAGCCTGCTGCTTGGGGAAGTAGCGGTCAACCACCACAGGTGCTTGCGATGCCAGACCGCCTTGTACTCCAACTGCCGCCGGAACTCGCCCAGGGCAGCATCCAGAACCGACTTGGACAGCTTGGTTCTCGCCATCCCTTTGAGGCTCAAGTCTTCGATACACAGCCCGTCGTATTTCTGGACGAGTTCGGTGGTCAGTTTGTGGAGGAAGTCCTGGCGTTGGTTCTTGATTTGGGTGTGTACCTGGTTCAGTCGCTTTCTAGCCTTCTCTCGGTTTCGGCTCCCTTTCTGCTTGCGGAAAAGCGCTTTGGCAGCTCTCTTCAGTTTGCGCTCGGCCTTGCGGTAGAACTTAGGTTGGGCAATTGAGTACCGGCATTGCCGGGCTGCTGGTGCAGCTTCACTGCGGGTTCCATCGCTCAGGGTGGCGAAGTCTTTGAGCCCAAGGTCAATCCCCACCACCTTTTCGGGGTTGGCGGGCGGCAAGGGGACATCGGGCATCTCGAACTCGGCGGTCAGGGCGACGTACCAATGCCCATCGGTATCCCGTTTGAAGGTTGCGCCTTTGAGGGTACAGTCTATCGGCTGGCTTTGGCGAATCTTGACCCAACCTATTTTCGGGACATACACCTTGGAATCTTCTACCTTGACCCGCTGAGGGATGCGGAAGCGGGGTTCGTCCCTCTTCTTGCTCTTGAACCTGGGGAATCTGGCCCGCTTGCCAAAGAAGGCTTGGTAGCCTCGGTCGAGGTCTTTGAGGGCCTGCTGCAAGAGCTGGCTGTCCACGTCCTTCAACCATGCCGTCTCAGGGCGCTTCTTCAACGCCGTCAACTCGCTCGAAAGCTGAGCAATAGGCAAGGTTTTCTTGGTTCGTTCGTAGACCTCCTTACGCCTTGCCAGGCCCCAGTTCCACGCCCAACGCCTAGCGCCCGCCATCCGCAGCAGAGCCTCCCCTTGTTCTTGGGTAGGCTCCATGCGGAAACGGAATACTTTGCGGTGGGTCATCAGTCCCTCGTTTTCTGGGCGGCAATGTACTGTTCGATAGTCTTGCTGCTCACCATACCCGCCGTGGAAACGAAGTACGAGCGTGTCCACAGGGCGGGGAGGCGGATGAGGTGGGGATACTCCTTGCGAAGAATACGGGAGGTGTAGCCCTTGAGGCGGTGTATCACCTGGGACGGGGCCAGGTCAGGGTCTACCGAGATGAACAGGTGCACATGGTCAGGCATGATTTCCAGAGCAATGATTCCCCACCCAAGCTCGGCGGCCTTCTCCCTGAGCAGAATCTCCAGGCGCTCGGCCAACGAGCCTACCAGAATCCTGCGGCGGCGCTTGGGGCACCACACGAAGTGGTATCGCAGTAGCGAGACGGAGGTATGGTTGTGTTTGTAGGGTGCTGTCGCTACCACAGTATGGCACGCCTGCCGCTCAGCGTGTTACGTGCGCTAACACCGGGCGCACGTAGTGAAGCCGCACAGCGGCCCGGCGATGCCGGTACTCATACCAGATTCGGTCAGTTCGTTCCCATTCGGGAACGAACTGACCCGACCGAAGGGAGTGCTCTAGGATTCAAAAAGATAGCCTCTGAAGGTCTTTGGTTTGGGTGATTATCTTTTTGAATCCGGTATCAGGGGTCTACTACATCCCACGCTTGAAAGACGGGGGCTTTGTAGACCCCCACACCCCCCTTTTGTAATCGCCCTCGATCGGCGTGCCCCACATCACGCACTCGCGGTAGGTTTTCTCATTTTATGCGCTCGAGCCACGCAAGGGCGCATAGTCCAACCCCTGAAGCAACCTCGGCTTAAGCAGCTCAGTCTCGGCCCATCGCCCTCTTCACGAGTTCGGCGATCTTTGCCTCTTCGACGGCAGTCAGCCCCTTCAGCGCGAAGGAGGTGGGCCATAGGTTACCCTCGTCGAGGTTTGCCACGTCGTTGAAGCCTAAGGTGGCGTATCGGGTCTTGAACTTCGAAGCAGGGGTGAAGAAGCAGACCACCTTGCCTTCCCGGTTGGCATATGCAGGCATGCCGTACCAGGTTCTCGGCGAGAGCTCCGGCGCGTTGGATTTGATGAGGGCGTGGAGCCTGAGGGCCATGGAACGGTCGGGTTCCGGCATCTCGGCGATCTTCTCGAGCACGGCGCTTTCCCCATCGGCCCTACCCGCCTTCAGCTCCCGGGCGCGCTCCCTCATGGCGGCCCGTTCCTCCGCCGTGAACCCCTCCACGGTCTTGCCGGTTGCGCTAGCAGCCTTTGTGGGCCTGCGCGGAGCCTTTTTCTCTGGCATCGGCGTCTCCTTTCTCAATAGCTTCGCGGATTGGGTCCGTGCACCCATGGGGCTTCCGGTCATAGTGATGCCAAAACCGGGCTCTCGCGGTCGTATCCCGCATCATTAAATAGAACCACTACCCCGCCACCCCCACAAGCTCCCAATCCACCCCGAGCCGCATCGGGGGAATCGCCCACAGGATTTCGTTGAGGCGATCTAGGGCTTCGCGGCCTTCCTCGAGCAAGGCCGCACGGGTAGCGGCCAGGTCGGGGTAGTAGCGCAGCGGGTGCTGCCAGATGGCCCGCCCGGCCAGGTAGCCCCGCGCCCCGGCGCTGGCGGCGCGCTCGAAGACCTGGGCGAACTGGTCGGCGTTGAGGCCACCGGAGAGCAGCAGCCAGGGGGCCGGGAGCCGGCTATATTCACGCATGTCGGCCTCGAGGTCGTCCAGGCTATAGCCCTGGCCGCCCCACTCCTTGACCAAGCTGGCCGAACCGGGGATAGCGAGCTTGTAGAGGTCTACGTGGAATCCGGGGTCGGCAAAGGCCGCGGCGATCTCGAGCGAGAGCTCGCGCAGCTTGGCGTGGTAGGCAGCCTCGTCCTCGCCGGGGAGGGGGTAGGGCAGCACCTCGAAGATGAACAGGCGGTCGGCTTTTTTGCACTCCTCGCCCACCCTTCGCACGAACTCGAGCTGGTGCTCCACCACCTCGGGCGGGGCGTCGGGCCGGTGCCAGGCCAAGAGCTTCAGGCCGTCGGCGCCCATCCGCACCGCTTGCTCCACGCTCCAGCCCGGAATCAGCGCGCTCTTGCGCCAGCCACCCGCTACGGTCTCGAAGCGGTGGTGCTCGAGGGTCAGCATCAGACCGGTCTCCCGCGGCAGGGTAGGCATGGCCGCCGGAAAGGCGTAGTGCGGGTCAATCAGGATGCCGGTTACGCTCTTGGCTAGGGTTTCGGCCAGCAGGCCCTTGAGTTCGCGCACTTCCGAGGCCACGTCCTCGGGGTCTTTGCCCAGGGCTTTGGCCACCAGGTGCATCAGGGGTGGACGCTGGTCAATGGCCAGGGTGCCAAAGCGCATCGCTCCATCTCCGATGCGGCTATACGCACGGGCTTTAGCAGGGGTGGTCTTCATAATTCGCCTCCAACTACACTTCCTCAGTAAAACCCTGGGCTCTTATACCGGATTCAAAAAGATAATCACCCAAACCAAAGACCTTCAGAGGCTATCTTTTTGAATCCTAGAGCACTCCCTTCGGTCGGTCAGTTCGTTCCCATTCGGGAACGAACTGACCGAATCTGGTATTACGAGGCCAACAATGCCCCGACCTCCCTCCTTCCCGGAGGCTCACCGTTTTGCACGTGCAAGGCGGCGGCCGCGGCGGCAAAGCGCAGGGCCTCTTCCTCGCTCATCCCTTCGGCCAAGCCCAGGGCGAAGGCGCCGTGGTACACGTCCCCCGCGCCCGTTGAGTCCCTGACCGCTACCCTGAAAGCAGGGAGGTGGCCCCCACGGTAACGCACGCCCTCGGCTCCCAGCGTCACGGCGGCCCAGCCCGGAATGCGCTCCAGCAGGGCCTCGAGCCCACCGACCTGCCGGGCCAGCTCCTCCGAGGCCACCACGTGGCTCGCCAGGGGCACCAGTTCCCAGGCTTCGGGGCGGTCGTGGTCGAGGTCGAGCACCACCGGGATGCCCCGCTCGCGGGCGACCTGGGCCAGCTGCAGCCCGGCCAGAACCCAGCGGTGGTCCAGCAGCACGGCCCCCACGCCTTCCAGCACCTCCTCCGCCTCCCAGTCGGGCTCGGCGGGGAGGTCGGGGCGGTAGGGGAAAATGTAGCGTTCGCCGTCTGGAGCCACCAGCACCGCGCTGACGGGGGTTTCCCGGCCCAGGGTGAAGCGACTTCGCACCCCCTCGGCGCGGAGGGCGGCCTCGAGGCTCTCCCCCAGCGCGTCCGAGCCGCGCCGGGAGAGCAGCAGCGCCTCTGCGCCCAGCCGGGCAACGGCCTGGGCCGCCACCGCTGCCGGCCCACCGATGGCCTGGCGAAAGGCCCGCACCGGGGTGCGGCTGTGGGTGGGGGGAAAGCGCTCGAGGTAGTAGCGCTGGTCGAGGCAGGCCCAGCCCAGGGTGATCACGCGCGCCATACCCACCCACTTTCCTCCGCTTTGGCCGGGAGCACCTCCAGGCCCAACCACCCGCACAGCTCCAGCAGCGCCGGCTGGTGCTCGCCCATCCCCACCGCCAGGTGGTGGGGGAGGCGGTGGTTGAGCCAGCTCACGAGGAACTGCTTGGGGCTCAGTTCCTGTCCAGCCCAACTGGCCTGGGTAAGCCAGCTCGAGTCCCCGTCGTAGCCCTTCTCCCCGCTCAAATAGCCCCCGTGCACCACCGCCCGCCGCCCCGGCAACAGCCGCAGGCCGGTCACTGGCCCTGCCTTGAGCGGCATGTCGCGCACCGCGGGCAGCCCTCGGTTGAAGTGCGGGACCAAACGGGTGGGGCCGCCCGCCCAGGCTCTGGGGGCCTCGCCGCCGTGCCAGAGCATCACCCCCTTGCTTCCAAAGTGGGAGATGTCGAGCAGGATGGCCGCCTGCCTCGAGACGGCTTGCAGCGCCAGCTGCCCGGCCAGCCCCATCACGTCGCCCTCGGGAGCGAAGGTATAGCCCCGGTCAGCCAGGCGGGCCATGGCCGAGTAGGCCATCACCCCCACCCGGTCGGGGATTTCCGGCCACTCGCGGATGGCCACCCCGTCGTAACCCTGGGCCACCTGGGCCAGGGCGAGCTCGAGCCGGAAGGTCTGGCGCAGCGGCTCCAGCGGGTACTCCGCCAACTCGTCGAAGGCGGCAGCCAGCTCGTCCACCTCGGATTCCCGCACACCCTCCAGCGCTTCCCACAGCACCTCGAGGCCCGCCCGCTCCACCCGCATCCCCGTCTCGGGCAACGCGTCGAAGGCGAAGAAGCCCGGCGCGGTGCCCCCCAGCCACAACACCCGGCCCTCGCGCAGGACCTTGGCCCCCCGCAGGGCCTGGAGGGTCAGGCCCAGGCGCTCGCGGAACCACTCGTCCTCGGGTGCGCCGTAGAACCATTTCAGCGGCATCTGCCGCCCCGGCAACGGAAGCGAAACCCCCAGGTTCAGCCCGCAGATCGCGTTCTGGGGCAGCGGACCCGTGTCCCACACCTCGGGCAGTGCCCACAGGCCCACCGGCATGGGGAGCTCTAGGAGGGGTAAGAACACCTCCCCCGTGGCGAAGGTCACGTGTTCGACCAGCAGCAGGTCTAGCCCAGCCGCCTGAGCTGCCTTCGCCGCCGCTGCCGCCTGGGCAACCTCGGCCACGGGGTCGGCCACGTAGGCCAGCTCGAAGCCCAGCTCGCCTCCGAGGCGCCGAAGGGCCTGGCTCGAGGCGCGCTCGAGGCCGAAGCGGGCCCCCCGGAACAGGGGCCGCACGATGGGGACAAGTCCGATGCGCAACATAAGATGGCTAAACGCAAGGCGCAAAACGCCCAGAACCGCACGCCTTTTCGCGTACGGCGTGGGAGGTACGACGTACGCCTTCTTGCCTCATCCCTTGACCCCTCCTTGGGTCAGGCCGCCCACCACCCGCTCTTGGAAAATGGCGATAACCAGCGCCACCGGCACCAGCGCCACCACCAAGGCCGCCGAGATCAGCGGCCAGGGGAAGACGTATTCGCCCTGGTAGAGCTGGATGCCCACCGGCAGCGTGCGCATGGCCTTGGCCGGGAGCAGCGTGGAAGCCAGCAAAAACTCGTCCCAGCTATTGACGAAGGCCAGGATAGCGGCGGTGAACACCCCCGGCGCCGAGAGCGGGACCACGATGCGCCACAGGGCCCCCAGGCGGCTCGAGCCGTCCACCATCGCAGCCGCCTCGAGGTCGCGTGGGATCCCGGCGAAGAAGCTCACGAGCGTGAGGGTGGCCACCGGCAGGGAGAGCGCGGCGTGGGGCAGGATCAGGGCCAGGTAGTTGTTACGCAGGCCCAGCTCGTTGAAGATCTGGTACAGCGGCACCATCAGCGAGGCCACCGGGAACATCGAGACCCCCACCAGCAGCGAGAGGATCAGGTTGCGCCGGGGCACGCGCAGCCGGGCCAGCGCATAGGCCGCCAGGCTCGCCACCCCCACGCACAGCAGGGTCGAACCCACCGCCACGATCACGCTGTTGAGGAAGTAGCGGCCCAGGGGCTGCTCGCGAAAGGCCTGGAGGTAGTTCTGGAAGGTGGGGTCTTGCGGCCAGTAGGTGATGGGGATGCGGGTAAGTTCGCCCTCGAGCTTCAGCGAGGTGAAAAAAATCCACACCGAGGGGAAGAAGCCGTTGACCACCACGATGGCCGCTGCGAGCCACACCCACAGGCGCGGGTTCTTGAAGGGGTTCATACAGCCCCCCGGGCCGCGGTTAAAACCCGCCAAGCACTAAGCGCCCCAAAGCACGAACTACCCGTTTTGCCTCTTCCGCGTACGACGTACGACGTACGACCCCTACGGCGCAGCCTACTCATCTGCCCCCCTCACGTAGCGCAGGTAGATCACGGTGATCGCCATGCTCAGCAAGAACAGCAGCACCGCCAGCGCCGAGCCGTAGCCGAAGTTGAGGTTTTCGATGCTGGTCACGCGTACGTACATCGCCAGCGTCTCCGTGGCGTTGCCAGGGCCGCCCTTGGTCATGGCGTAGGGGATGTCGAAGGTCTGGAAGGCGGTGATGGTGCGGAAGATCAGCGCCACCAGGATGGCAGGGGTCAAAAGCGGCAGGGTCACGCGCCAAAAGCGCTGAAAGGGGTTGGCCCCGTCCACCTCGGCGGCTTCGTAGAGTTCCTTGGGGATGGTTTGCAAGCCCGCCAGCAGGATCAACGCTACGAAGGAGCTGGTCTTCCAGATGATGGTGAAGCAGATGGCCCAGAAGGCCAGGTCGGGCCTGAACAGCCAGAACTGCCGCTCACCCCCCAGCCGTACGATGAGGTCGTTGACCACCCCGTACTGGCTGTCGAAGAACCACTGGAAGATCAGGCCCACGAAGACCAGCGGCAGGGCCCAGGGCAACAGCAGTCCCAGCCGCACCGGCCACTTCACCCGGAAGGGCAAATTGGCCAGCAAAGCCAGCAAGAGCCCCACCACCAGCGCCCCTGGAACGGTGATCAGCACGATGAGCGAGGTGTTTTTCAGTGCGTTCCAGAAGCGGGCGTCGCGCAGGGCAGCGGCGTAGTTCTCCAGCCCGTTGAAGCTGGCCTCGGGCCCGAGGGTGAGCTGGTACTGGAAAAAGCTGGTGTAGACGAGCCGGAGTACCGGATACAGGGCGATGAGGCCCAGCAGCAGTCCAGCCGGAAGCAGCAGCCAGAAGGCCAGCGCCCCCTCGCTTAGGTCGCCAAAGCTTCTGCGGTAGCGGGGCTGGGGTCGGTTCATCGTCGTTCCCGCCTTAGGTCATACGTCGTACGCAAAGCGCATCGCACCAGAAGTACCCGTACAGAACGCACGACGTATGGCATAGCCTCGGCCTTATTTCCCGTAAATCGCCTGCAAGCCGCTGATGACCTCTTTGGCCGCGGCCTCCGGCGTTTTGGTGCGGGCCAGAACCGCGTTCAGCGCCTTGCGCAGCACATCGGCTACCTCGGGGTAGCGGGGGTGGACGGGGCGTGCGCGGGCGGCCTGCACTACCGGCAGGGCGTCGGCGAACCAGGGGTTGGCCTTGAGTACGTCGGGATCTTTGTAGAGTGCGGGGAAGACCGGCAGGTTGGAGGCCTCGATGGCCAGGACCTTGGAGACCTCGGGGCTGCTGAGGTAGCGCACCAGCTTGTAGGCCTGGGCCTTGTTCTTGGAGAAGTCGGAGATGGTCCACTGCCAGCCGCCCAAGCAGCTCGCCGAGCGCCCACCCTCGAACTTAGGCAGCGGCACCACGCCGATTTTGCCCTTAACCTGGCTGTCGGCGTCGTTCTGGAATCTGTTCCAGGCATAGGCGAAAAGCGTCCCGAAGATCCAACGTCCGGCCTGCATCTCCTGGCGGATGGTGTCCTGGGCTTTTTCGGCCATGTTGGGCGGGGAGACCTTGTATTTGTCCATGAGGTCGAGCCAGAACTGCAAGGAGTTGCGGGCCTGGGCCTCGGTGAGGATGAGCTTGCCGGAGTCGTCGTCCACGTCACCCCCCGCCGCCCAGACGGGCAGCAGGAAGCTGCACACCGTGCCCTCGGAGATGTTGCCCATGAAGCCGATGCCGCCTAGGTTAGGGTTGCGCTCGCCCGCCAGGATGGTCTGGGCCTGCTTGATGGCCTCGTCCCAGGTGGTGGGGGGTTTGAAGTTGTACTTCTCGAGCAGATCCTTGCGGTAGTACAGGAACTGCGCGTCGGCGAAGCTGGGCAGGGCGATGAGCTGGCCGTTGATGACGTTGGCCTTGGCGTAGGCCGGGAGGTACTGCTTGAGCAGGTTGGCCCTGCTGGCCGCCGGGAGGTACTTGTCGAGGGTATCCGACCATTTGGCCGCCGCGTACTGGGCAGGCCGGATGACATCGATGAGGATGACGTCGATCGAGGGATCGCGTGAGGCCAGCACGGTGGTGAGGTACTGCTGCTGCTGGTCGGAGGTGGCCCCACCGACTTCGATCTCCACCCGCACGCCGGGGTTGCGCTGCTGGTAGGCGTCCAGGATCTTGCGCATCACATCGGGACGCTGCTGCCCTCCGATGAACACCCGCAGCCGGGTGGCCTGCTGGGCCACCGCCACGGAAGCCACGAGTATCGCTAACACGAGCCAAAACAGCTTCTTCATGCCACTCCTCCTTGTACGTTCAACCCAAGTTTACCCAGCTCAACCTGCAAAGCTTCGCCGACTTCGACGCCTTCGCGCATAGCCCTCTCCCGCAACGCCGCCCGCCGGGCTCCGGGGATGCGGGCCCCGGCGGCCTCGAGCGCCCCCACCATCTGCGCCACCCGCCCACGGTAACCCTCGCCAAAGGCCGCCGGGTCGAAGGCCACCAGCAACAGCCCCGGCTTTGCCGCCTGCTCCGGCGGAGCCCAGGGCAGGGGCAGCTCCGGCGAGAGCACCGCCCCGGCCAGCGTCCCCGCCAGCACCTCCACCAGCACCGCCAGGGCAAAGCCCTTGCCGCCGCCGATGGGCAGCAAGGAGCCCTCGAGCGCGGCTCTGGCGTCGGTGGTGGGCCGACCCTCCTTGTCCACGGCCCAACCCTCGGGGATGGGCTCACCCCGCCTGGCAGCGCCCATGACCTTGCCCCGCGCCACCACCGCGACCGAGGTGTCGATCACCACCGGCTCGGGCTCGGCAGGCGCACCCAGGGCAAGGGGATTGGTGCCCAGCACCGGCCCCGGATGAAGGGCGGGTGGGGTATTGGCAAAAGCCAGGCCGACCAGGCCGGTATGCGCCAGCCTTCCCACGTAAGCCGACAAAACCCCCGAGTGCCCCGCATTCCGCACCGCCACGCTCGCACTCCCCTGTTCCTTAGCCAGCTTGGCAAGTACCTGCACCGCAAAGAGCCCGGCCACCGGGCCAGGGGCACCGTCGGCGTGGAGCAGCGCGACCGAGGGGCGGGTGTGCTCGAGCCGCATCGCGGGCCGGGCGTTGAGCCCCCCGGCCCTGAGCTGGTGGGTGTACTGCGGGATACGGGAGAGGCCGTGCCCAGCGTTGCCCTCGAGTTCGGCCTCTAAAAGCACCTCGGCCATGGCCCTTGCGTGCTCCACCCTGAGCCCCAGGGCGACAAAGTGGCCCTGCACGACTTCCAGAAGCTGAGCGTAAGCGATTTTCATCCGACCCCCAGCGCCGCCAACACGCCCTCGGCCACCCGCAGGCCCACCGCTTCCTGGGCCTCGGCGGTGAGCCCGGCCACGTGAGGGGTTATCCACAGGTTATCCACAGCCCGCAGCACATGGCGCTTGGGGAGGGGCTCCTCGTCCACCACGTCCAGCACCGCCCCCGCCAACCGACCCGAGCGCAGCGCCGCGGCGAGGTCTTCGTTGTTCACGAGTTCACCCCTGGCGGTGTTGATGAGGTAAGCCCCCTTGGGCATGGTAGCGAGGGTCTCGGCGCGGATGAGGTGGCGGGTCTCCTGGGTCAGCGGCGCGTGCAGCGAGAGGAACTGCGCTTGCCGCAGAACCTCCTCGACGGAGGTGAGGGTGATCCCCAGTTCCTCCACCGCGCTCTCCCAAGGCAGGCGCTGGGGGTCGGCGGCCACGACCCTCATACCGAAGGCCCCAGCCCGCTTCGCCACCCGCAAACCCACCTCGCCCAGCCCAATCAGGCCCAGCGTTTTGCCCGAGAGCTCGAAACCCCCAAAGGCGCTGCGGTTCCAGCCGCCCTCGGCCACGTGCTGGGCGGCGGCGGCGAGCTTACGCGAGAGGTGTAGCATCGCCGCCATCACGTACTCGGCCACCCCCACCGCGTTGATCCCGCGGGCGAAGTAGAGCTTCACCCCCCGGGCCTCTAAGTCCGCCCGGTTGATGTTGTCCAGTCCCACCCCCAGTCGCCCCACGACCCTGAGTTTCGGCCCCGCCGAGAGCAGCTCGGCATCAACGCGGGTCTGGTTGCGCACGATGAGGGCACTCGCCTCGGCCAGCCGGGCCTTGAGCGCGCCGCGGTCTTTCCAGAGGTCGGGGTCGTAATGGACTTCGACGCCGCTGTGCCGCAGGCGCTCGAGGCCACTGGGGGTGATGAACTCGCAGACGAGGATCATGGCTGGTAAAAGCTACTGTTGGTCATGGACATGCCACTAAGCACTGGGGTAGAGCTTGGTGATCACGAACTCGTTGTGCCGCAGCAACTCGGCGGCGGTCATGCGCCCGTTCACGGTGCGCTCGAATACGTCCATGATGCGGCTTTCGGCTTCGTCCAATCCGATCTCGCCCAGCAGAAGGTCGGGCAGCGGCACGTCGATGTGCTCGCTCATGGTGGAGCAGGTGATGGGGTTGGGGGAGATCTTGATCACGGGGATGAGGGGATGACCCACCACGTTGCCCTGACCGGTCGTGAAGAAGTGCAGCACGCTCCCTGCCGCCGCGCACAAGGTGACGTGCTCGGCCCCCGCCGAGGAGGAGTTCATGAAGACCAAGCCCTGTCCCGGCCCCACCGGCTCGGCATAGCCGATGACCCTGTTCACCGGGCGGGAGCCGGTCTTCTGGATGTTGCCCAGCGCTTTCTCCTCGATGGTGGAAAGACCGCCGCGGATGTTGCCCTCGGTGGGCTGCGAGCCCAAGAGGTCTACGCCCTGGGCCTCGATCATCTGGATGTAGGCGTCGTACATCTCCTGAAACTTCTTCCTGAGGGCTGGGGTGGCACAGCGATCCGCGATGAGGTGCTCGCCGCCGGTGAGCTCGGAGGTCTCCCCAAAGATCACGCTGGCGCCCAAGTCCACCAGCCGGTCCACCACGCGGCCCAGAGCGGGATTGCCCGCCAGGCCCAACGTAGGGTCGCTCTCCCCGCACTTGATCGAAGTCACCAATTCCGAGGGGCTGATGGGTTCGCGCCGAAGCTCGGAGGCCTCCTGCACCAGCCGGTAGGCCGCTCGAGCGGCCATGTTGATGGTATTGAGGTCGCCGTGGCGCTCGATGGAGAAAAGCTCCACCGGCTTGCCGCTACGGGCGATGCCCTCGGCCACCCGCTCGGCCCACCTGGGCTCGATGCCGATGACCACCACCCCGTAGACGTTGGGGTTGGCCCCGTGACCGCTCAAGGTGCGGAAGGTGAGCTCGAGGTCCTCGCCGAACTGCAAGCGCCCATAGGGGTGCGGCAGAGCCACGCTTCCGTTGATCAGCCGAGCCACCCCCTCGGCGGCGGCGTTGGAGAGGTCGTCCACCGGCAGTACCACCACGTGATTGCGCACCCCGACCTTCCCGTTAGGACGTCGGTATCCGCTGAGTTGAAGGGAGGAGGCTTTTTTGCGAGCCATCACCGCCCCCCCTTCTTTGCCGACCTCCCCGCGGTGCTCCGAGCCACAGGCGCTTTACCTGCTTTAGCCCATCGCAGCGTGCGGATATTGTGGGTGTGCACGTAACCGCCCTTCCTCACCGCCTGCGTCATCCGCCCGATCTTCTCGCCATACTCGATCACCACGTGCCCCTCGGGTAAGTCGCGCAGGGCGATCTTGTGGCCCAAGGGAATGGCCTCGAGCACCTTGACCTCATGGGGCTCACCCCCGTCCAGGGCCTCGATGGTAAGGGTCTCGCCCGCTTTGAGCTCGCTCACCGCCACCGCCACGTCGTCTGTGCTTTTGTGCGCCAGGGCTCTATGCGCCACGCCTGCCTCCTTTTGTACGCAGCGAGATTTTATATCTAAAATCTTTTGTCGTCAATCGTGCTAAACTTGCAATTGAGATGCTGAGCCGTACCACCCTCAACCGTGAGGCCTACAAGGCCCTGCGCAGGGCCATTCTGGGCCGCAAGCTCCCTCCAGGCCGTAAGTTGGTGGTGCGGGTGCTGGCCGAGGAGCTCGGGCTCTCCCCTACCCCCATCAAGGAGGCCCTGGCCGCGCTCGAGCGCGAGGGGTTGGTACAGGCCATCCCCCACCGGGGCTACTTCGTGAGCAACCCCTCGCCCGAAGACATCCGCGAGATCTACAGCCTGCGCGAGGTGCTCGAGGGCCTGGCGGCGCGGCTGGCGGTGGAAAACAACGGCAAAACCCTACCCAAGAAGCTCGAGAAAATCCTGGCCCAGCAGCGCAAGGCCGCCCAGGCGAGCGACCTCGAGGCCTACGGCGACCTCGACCTCGAGTTCCACAAGACCCTCTGGGAAGCCTCCCGCAACAAGCGCCTGCTGGCCGTGGCCGAGACCATCGACGGCCAGATCCGGCTGCTCATCAACTCCTCGGCGGTGATCCCCGGCCGCCTGCCACTCTCCCTGGCCGAACACGAGGCGGTGCTCGAGGCCGTCAGCCGCCACGATGCCGAGGGCGCCGAGGCCGCGATGCGGGCGCACGTGCAGCGGGCGAGGGAGGCCCTGACCCGGTTTTTTCAGGGTTAGCGGGGGCTGCATCAAAACCCCCGATGCCGTGATCTTCGCTCGGCCACCTAATACCCCAAGGCTCGGCGATTGCTGCAAAGGCGCTTGTGTATTCTCCGCTCGTGTAGCCTCAAGTGGTTTACACCAGTCTCGAGGTGTTCGTGTACAACTTATACACGATCAAAGTTCCTGGAGGCTTCCCGCACAATCAGAACCGTAACGCTCACCCAGCGTTAACCCGCCACACAACCGAGCGCCACGAGCTTTCTCGGGGGTGGACGCGCAACCCGGGCAAGGGGTGATCCAAGGCTCGAGGGAGTGCATTCTTTAGGAGGAAGAGCATGAGCAAACTGACCCCTGAAATGCGACTGGAAGCCGATAAACTGCGTAAGGAGTGGGAGAATAACCCGCGCTGGAAGGGGATTCGGCGGGATTACACCCCCGAGGACGTGGTGCGGCTGCGGCCCAGCCTTCAGGTCGAGCATACCCTGGCGCGGCGAGGGGCCGAGCGGCTGTGGGAGCTGTTGCACGAGCGGCCCTACGTCAACACTTTCGGGGCCTACACCGGGGCTCAGGCAGTGCAGATGGTGAAGGCGGGCCTCGAGGCCATCTACCTCTCGGGCTGGCAGGTGGCCGCCGATGCCAACCTGGCCGCGCAGACCTACCCCGACCAGTCGCTCTACCCAGCCAACTCGGTGCCGCAGGTGGTGCGACGCATCAACAACGCCCTGATGCGGGCCGACCAGATCGAGCGGGCCGAGGGCGGGAGTGGGCGCTACTGGTACGCCCCGATCGTGGCCGACGCCGAAGCCGGCTTCGGCGGCCCCTTGAACGCCTTCGAGCTGATGAAGAGCATGATCGAGGCCGGGGCCGCCGGGGTGCACTGGGAGGACCAGCTTTCCAGCGAAAAGAAGTGTGGGCACTTGGGCGGCAAGGTGCTCATCCCCACCCAGGCCCACATCCGCACCCTCAACGCCGCCCGCCTGGCCGCCGACGTGCTGGACGTGCCCACCCTGATCATCGCCCGCACCGACGCCGAGGCCGCCACCTTGCTCACCTCCGACGTGGACGAGCGCGATAAGCCCTTTGTGACCGGAGAGCGCACGCCGGAGGGCTTCTACCGTGTGCGCAATGGCCTCGAGCCCTGCATCGCCCGCGCGCTGGCCTACGCGCCCTACGCCGACCTCCTGTGGATGGAGACCTCCACGCCCGACCTCGAAATAGCCCGCAAGTTCGCCGAGGCCGTGCACAAGGAGTTCCCGGGTAAGATGCTGGCCTACAACTGCTCGCCTAGCTTCAACTGGAAGAAAAACCTCGACGACGAAACCATCGCCCGCTTCCAGCGCGAGCTGGGGGCGATGGGCTACAAGTTCCAGTTCATCACCCTGGCCGGCTGGCACAACCTCAACTACCGCACCTTCGAGCTCGCCCGCGGCTACAAGGAGCGCGGCATGAGCGCCTTCGTGGAGCTGCAGCAGCTCGAGTTCGCCGCCGAGCGGGAAGGCTTCACCGCCGTGCGCCACCAGCGCGAAGTGGGCGCGGGCTACTTCGACGAGGTGCTGCTGGCCATCACCGCCGGACAGGCCTCCACCGCGGCGCTGGCGGGCTCGACCGAAGAGGCACAGTTCCACTGAGCGCGGGTCGGTAGCCCATCGTCGATAGCCAGGTCATGGGGCTATCGACTATTGACCATTGGCGTATAGTGTATACACCGTGAGTGAAGCCGCTACACCCTGGCTCAAACACCTCGAGACCCTGCGCCCACACCTCTCGGGGCAGGACCACCGGGGGCGGCGGGGGAGTCTGCGCTGGCTCGAGGCGGTGCTGGCCGAGCGCGGGGGGCGGGCCGGCACGGTCCGCAACATCCTCTACAAGGACCTGGGCTCGCCCGACGAGAAGCTGCGGCTGTTCGAGGTGCTCGTCGATCTCTTCCGGGAGGTGGGGCTCGAGCCCCCGCCCTTCCCGGGCGAACTAGCCCAGGAGGCCGCGCGACGGGCATTGGGACGGGACAAGCGACGGCTGTTCCGCCGCTTCGTGCGGGGGGTGGAAGCCGGGGAGCGGGTGCAGATGGTGGTGGTGGGCGGCCCGGCCACGGGGAAGGGGGTGCTGCTGGGGGCCATCGAGCGCACCCTGCCCAGCAGCTTGCGGGTGAACCTGGGGGGCGAGATGGCGCCCCAGCTCTACCTGATCGGGGAGCGGCTGGGGATACGGGAGGGCCTCGAGGCGCTGCTGGCCCAGCTCTCCCCCACCCAACCCTACGCGCTACAGAGTGCCCTACAGGACGAGATCAAGGGGTTGTTGAAGGAGGCCATCGAGCGGGAGGGGGTTCCCCTGCTGCTGCGGGCCGAGGCCGAGGGGCAGCTCGGCGGGCTGCCGCTGCGGGTGGGGGGCGAGCGCACCAATCTGACGCTGTGGCTCGAGCCCCTGCTGCGCCAGCTCTCGGTGCCCTACATCGCCGCGCTGAGCGAGCCCCCGGCCAGCCTAAGCTACAGCCCGCTCTCGGCCCCCAGTCGGGCCGAGGCCCGCCGCTACGTGCGCGACCGGCTGCCCGACCTGCCCCCCGAGCGGGTGGAGGCCTTGGTCAATCAGGCCGGGCGCAACTTCGGCGAGCTCTCGCGCTTGGTGCTGCTCGAGGCCGCTCAGCATCAGGCCCAGCCCTCCAGCGACCTGCGCCAGGACCCCGCGCTGCAGCCCATCCTCGAGGCGCTGGCGGTGTTCTCGCTCGAGTCCGACCCGGCGGTACCGGTGCCCCTGCTCGAGGCCGCGCTGGGCCGCAGCCTCTCCACCCTCTCCCAGGCCGAGCGCGCGCTGCTGCAACCGGCCAGCGACGGCTCGGGCCGGGGACAGGGCGAGGCGCTGGTGCGCCCGGTGCTGCGTACCCTGCTGCCTGAGGTGCCGGGCGCCGAGGCCCGGCGCCTGCACGCCCTGGCGCTCGAGTACTACCACCAGCGCGACCTCTTCCGGGCCCTGCACCACGCCTGGGGGGCGGGCGCGCTCGAGGTGCTACTGGGGTTGCTGGCTGCCGACCCCTCGAGGCTTTCGCTGCTGCCGGGCCTGTGGGCAGGCTCGCAGGAGTGGCCCGCTGAGCAGCGCGAGGCCTTGGCCACGGTGTTGGTGCGCTACCGCGCAGTGCTGGGGCAGTATGCCCACCCCGAGGCGCTGGAGGCGCTCGAGCTGCTCTCAGGCTCGAAGAACCCAGCCACCCGGGCCTGGGCGCGGGTCAAGGCGGCGGAAGCCAAGGTAGACGCCGCCGACTATCCAGCCGCCCAGGCCCTTTTGCCCGACCTCTCCACCCTGAGCGGGGAGGTACTGGCCGAGGGGCTGCTGGTGCACGCGGCCATCGCCCGCTGGCAGGGTGACTACGCCCAGGCCGAGGACGACGTGCAACAAGCCCTGGCCCTGCCCATCCCGCCCTTCCTGGCCGACCGGGTGCGACTGTGGCAAGGGCTGGTGGCCAAGGACGCGGGCCGCTTCAAGGAGGCGTTGGAAGCGCTAGAGCAAGTCCAGCACGACCCGCTGCTCTCCAGCCGCGCCCGCTACCAGGCCGGTGACCTCTTGATGCGGCTGGGGCGGGGCGAGGAGGCCGTCGAGCGCATGAAGAGCGCCCTGGCAGGTCTGACCCCTACCGCCTCCGAGGAGGCCGCGCGTGTGCGGGCCCGGCTGGGCACCGCCCTGCGCCGCATCGGGCGCTACGAGGAGGCAGCCCAGCACCTCTACCGGGCCATCGCCGAGGCCCCCGACGCTTTCACCCGCGCCCGCGCCCAGAGCGAGGCGGGGGTGCTCGAGGCCGCCCGCCACCATCCCTGGGAGGCCCTCAGCCTCACCACCGAGGCCGAGCGCTATCTGCGGGGCGCGCGCGAACGTCGCAGCGAAGCCCTCTACCGCTACCGGCGCACCATCTTCCGCTTGGCGGTGGCCTATTGGGTCTGGGAGACCGGCGACCCCTACCGCCCGCCCTTTCGCGGGGGTCAGGCCGCCCCCCGGGCCCAGCGCCTGCTCGAGGGCCTGTGGAAGGAGCTGCAGCAGGAATCGCCCAAAGGCGACCGCTACACCGGGTTGATGCTCGATACCGCGCTGATGCTGTCACTCTTGCTCGAGCCGAGCGCGGCCCAGGCCCTCATGCATCCCTTCCTCCGGCTGGAAAACCCCTACCTACGCGATCAGGCCCGGCTGGGCTACGCCGACGCGATGGGCCGCGAGGGACGTTGGGGCGAGGTACTGGCCCAGTTGGTCCAGCTCAGCAGTCTGGAATCCGACCCCGGTACCCAGGCCTGGAAGAGCGCCCTCGAGGCCCAGGCCCTGCTGGGCCTCAAGCAGGAGGAGGCTGCCTGGGAGCGGCTGCAAAACCTGAGCCACCTCCCCGAGCCCTTCCGCGTCCAGCTCGGGCGGCTGCTGGGCAGGGTCTGGCCGCCCAAGCTGCTCAAGGAACGCCTAGGGCCGTTTCAACCGCTCGAGGCGAGCGAGGCCCTGGCCATGTGGCTGCTGAGCCCACCGGTACCGATGGCCGATCGTCGATAGCTCCAGGGCTCGAGGGCCAAGAGGTATGGCTGGCGCCACGCTGACCAGCTCCTCCCCAGGGGCTCCCGGCGCAGCGTGGTTTGGTAGCCAATTCTTGCGCAATGCTCAAACTCGCGGATCAATTCCGACTAGACTACTAGAGATTATAGGGTTAAGGCCCTATACTCTTATTGCTAGCGGTAACGGTTTGCAATAAGTCCGTACCGACCAGACTCGCGGAGGAAAAACGAATGGCCAACCAGCTCGAGATCAGGAACCTCTACGCTTCTATCGAAGGCGGCGAACAGATCCTCAAGGGCGTGAATCTGGTGGTCCCCAAAGGCCAGGTGCACGCCATCATGGGCCCCAACGGAGCGGGCAAGAGTACACTGGGCAAGATCATCGCCGGAGACCCCAGCTACACCATCGAGAAGGGCGAGATCCTGGTGGACGGTGAGAACATCATGGAACTGGAGCCTGATGAACGCGCCCGCAAGGGGTTGTTCCTGGCCTTCCAG
Source organism: Calidithermus timidus DSM 17022 (assembly GCF_000373205.1). Taxonomy (NCBI): domain Bacteria; kingdom Thermotogati; phylum Deinococcota; class Deinococci; order Thermales; family Thermaceae; genus Calidithermus; species Calidithermus timidus. The sequence continues at coordinate 235,769 of NZ_KB890698.1, read as the reverse complement.
TACCCCGTCGAGGTACCCGGCGTGACCAACGCTAACTTCCTGCGGCTGGCCCTACAGGCCCGCAAAGGCGAGGACGTGAGCGTGATGGAGTTTTACGGCAAGCTCCAGAAGGCGCTGGAGGTGCTGGAGTGGGACGAGGGCATCCTGAGCCGCTACCTCAACGACGGTTTCTCGGGCGGGGAGAAGAAGCGTAACGAGATCCTACAGCTTTTGGTCCTCGAGCCCGCCTACGCCATCCTCGATGAGACCGACTCGGGCCTGGATATCGACGCCCTCAAGGTCGTGGCCAAGGGCGTCAATGCCATGCGCTCCCCCAACTTCGCCGCGCTGGTCATCACCCACTACCAGCGCCTACTGAATTACATCATCCCCGACGTGGTTCACGTGATGATGGATGGCCGCATCGTGACCTCGGGCGGTCCCGAATTGGCCCTCAGGCTCGAGGCCGAGGGCTACGAGTGGGTCAAAGAACTCGTCGTGGCTGGGAGCTGACCCGCACGGAGAGCTGGCAAGGGCTACAAAGCTAGGAGGTGAAAAGGGAAAAAGGTCAAAAGGGAAAGCTAAGGGCTTCACCGCTGCTTTTCACCTTTTCGCCTTTTCACTTTTTCGCCTTCTGGCTCTACCCGGAGGAACCTAAAGATGTCCGATAACTTCGATGTTGCCACCATAGGCAGTGAGTACAAATACGGCTTCGTCGACGAGGTCAAGCCGGTTTTCAAGGCCGAGAAGGGCCTGAATCGCCGGGTCGTGGAGGCTATCAGCTACCACAAGGGCGAACCCCAGTGGATGCTCGACTTCCGCCTGAGGGCGCTGGAGATCTTCGAATCCAAGCCCATGCCCAAGTGGGGCGGCGACCTCTCGGGCCTCAACCTCGACGAGATCTACTTCTACGCCAAGCCCGCCGAAGTCCGCGACGCCCGAAGCTGGGACGAGGTGCCCGAGGAAATCCGCCGCACCTACGAGCGGCTGGGTATCCCCGAGGCCGAGCGCAGGGTGCTGGCCGGGGTGGGGGCGCAGTACGACTCGGAGATGGTCTACCACCAGGTCAAGGAGGAGTTACAACGCCTGGGCGTGATCTTCGTGAGCATCGAGGAGGGGCTCAAGCAGCACGAGGACCTCTTCCGCGAGTACTTCGCCAGCGTGATCCCCCCCGAGGACAACAAGTTCGCCGCCCTCAACTCGGCAGTGTGGTCGGGCGGGAGCTTCGTGTACGTGCCCAAGGGGGTGAAGGTGGAGCTGCCCCTGCAGGCTTACTTCCGCGTCAACACCGCCGAGCTGGGCCAGTTCGAGCGCACCATCATCATCGTGGACGAAGGCGCCGAGATGCACTACATCGAAGGCTGCACCGCGCCCACCTACTCCACCGACTCCTTCCACTCCGGCGTGATCGAGATCATCGTCAAGGAGGGGGCCAAGAGCCGCTACACCACCATCCAGAACTGGTCGCACAACATGTACAACCTCGTGACCCAGCGCGCGCTGGTGCACAAAGACGCCTACCACATGTGGCTCGACGGCAACCTGGGCTCCAAGCTCACCATGAAGTACCCCTCCTCCTACCTCATCGAAGAGGGGGCCCGCTCCGACATCCTCTCCATCGCCTTCGCCAGCAGCGGCCAGCACCAAGACGCCGGGGGCAAGCTGATCTTCGCGGCCTCCAACACCAGCGGCTCCATCGTCTCCAAGTCCATCTCCAAGGGCTCGGGCCGCTCGTCCTACCGCGGCCTGATCAAGGTGTACGAAGGCTCCAAGCACGTCAAGGTCAACGTCGAGTGCGACGCCTTGCTCATCGACGAGGAGTCGCGCACCGACACCTACCCCTACATGGAGATCGAGGACGACACCGCCAGCGTGGGCCACGAGGCCACGGTAAGCCGCCTCAACGACGAGCAGATCTTCTACCTGCAAAGCCGCGGCCTGCCCGAGGATGAGGCCGCCGCCCTGATCGTGCGCGGATTCATCGAGCCCGTCGCCAAGGAGCTGCCGCTGGAGTACGCCGTCGAGCTCAACCACCTCATCGAGCTCGAGATGGAAGGTTCGGTGGGCTGAAACCCACCCCTAGCCGGTAGCCGGCGGCAAAGCCTAGCGCCCTCGGCTATTTGCTATACGCATGTCTGTGGAGAAACGATGGAGCTGACCTCAACCCTTTCACGCGACCTCGTGCTCGAGGTCTCTAAGAAGCTGGGCGAGCCTCGGTGGCTGCTCGAGCGGCGCCTGGCCGCCTGGGACACCTTCGCCAAGCTGCCCTACCCCACCCCCCGCACCGAGGAGTGGAAGTACACCGACATCACCGAGGTCCCCTTCGAGGGGCTGGCGCTCGAGGAGCCCACCAACGCGCCCCCGCGCACCCGCGAGGAGCTGCCCCAAGCGGTGCAGGCCCGCATCGCCCAGGCCGACCTGGCGGGTTTCGCGGTGTTCGTGGGGCCTGAGCTGGTGTACGCCGAGTTGCCCGAGGAACTCACCCAGCAGGGCGTGGTGCTCACCAGCCTGCACCAGGCGCTGAAGTCCCACCCCAAGCAGGTGCAGGAGGCGCTGTTCAAGGCGGTGAACGCCTCCGACCTGGTGGGCTCGCAGCAGAACCGCCCTGAAAACAGCAAGATTCCCGCCCTGGGCAGCGCGCTCTTCACCCACGGGGTCTTTCTCTACGTGCCGCAGGGCGTGGAGTTCTCCAAGCCTCTGGGGGTGTTCAAGTACCTGGAGGGCAACGCGCTGTCGGTGGGCCGCACCCTCATCGTGAGCGAAGCCAACGCTCAAGCGGTCTACATCGAGGAGTACCTCTCCCCCCCGAAGGTGCCCCCCTCGGTCAACCTCTCGGCCACCGAGATCGTGCTCGGCAGCGGGGCCAGGGTGCGTCACGCCCACATCCAGACCCTGGGCGAGGGCTTCTACCACTTCCACCGCCAGCGGGCCCACTTGGGCCGCGACGCCACCCTCAACGACCTGGTCGTCAACATGGGGGCCACCATCAGCCGCGCCGAGGTGCAGTCGCAGATGCTGGGAGCCGGTTCGTACTCGGAGATGCTGGGCCTGTACTTCACCTCCGGCAACCAGCACGTCGATCACTACACCCTCCAGCACCACGTCGCCGACCATGCCTATTCCGACGTGCTCTACAAGGGTGCGGCCAAGGACCAAAGCCGCACGGTGTACGCAGGGCTGATCAAACTCGAGCCCGGTGCCCAGAAGACCGACGCCTACCAGACCAACCGCAACCTGCTGCTCTCCCCCGACGCCCGCGCCGACAGCGTACCGCAGCTCGAGATCGGCGCCAACGACGTCAAGTGCTCGCACGGCTCCTCCACTGCCCCCGTCGACGCGATGCAGCTGTTCTACCTCATGAGCCGCGGCCTGCCAAAGCACGTCGGGCAGCAGATCCTGGTCAAGGCCCACCTCGCCGACGTGCTCAGGCGCATCCCCATCGAACCGCTGCGCCAGCACATCGAGGGGATCATCGAGGAGAAGGTCAAGCTCTAATGCCCAAGGCCGAACGCCGCGCAAGCCGAGGGTTTTGGCGTTCGGCGCTCGACTTCGCTATGTGGATCCCCGTCGCTACCCCCGAAGAGTTCGAGAACGGCCGCCTGGTGGTCAGGGTGGAGGGCGAGAAGACCCCGGTGTTGCTGCTGCTGGTGGGCGAAGAGGTCTTCGCCATCTCCGACATCTGCACCCACGACAAGAATCCCCTTTCCGACGGGCCGCTCGAGGCTTACACCATCCAGTGCACCCGTCACGGGGCCAAGTTCGACATCCGCACCGGCAAGCAGACCATGCCCGCCCCACGCCCGGTAAAAGCCTATAAGGCCAAGCTGGAGAACGGGCAGGTCTGGCTCGAGGTCTAGAAGGCCACCGAGCAAAAGCTCCGACAAAAGTCCCCGGCTCCCTTGCCTAAGCTGAAGGGGGCCAGGGCATGGCGGTCCCGACAAATGCGGTTAGAATTCAAGCTACGGCCCCGAAGGGAGACGAAGATGCCCCTTACCCTCGAGTCCATCCGTCAGGACTTTCCGCTGATCGCGGGAAAGCCCGACCTGGTCTACCTCGACTCCACCGCCAGTAGCCAGAAGCCCCACTCCGTCATCGAAGCGCTGTCGCGCTTCTATCGCGAGTCCTACGCCAACGTCCACCGCGGAGCCTACGCGCTCTCCCTCGCCGCCACCGAAGCCTATGAGCAGGCCCGACGCATCCTGGCCCGCTTCATCGGGGCCGAGCCCGAGGAGATCGTCTTCGTGCGCAACACCACCGAGGCGCTGAACCTGGTGGCCTACGCCTGGGGCCTGCACCACCTGCGCGAGGGCGACGAGATCTTGCTCAGCGAGATGGAGCACCACGCCAACTTGGTGCCCTGGCACCTCGTCGCCCGGCGCACCGGCGCCCGCATCAAAGCCATCCCCGTCACGCCGGAGGGGCGGCTCGAGCTCACCGCGCTGGACGAACTGCTCACCGAGCGGGTCAGGGTGGTGAGCCTGGTGCACATGTCCAACGTGCTGGGCACGGTCAACCCGGTGGCCGAGGTGGCCCGCCGGGCCAAAGCCGCAGGCGCATTGGTGGTGGTAGACGGGGCCCAGTCCGCACCTCACATGCCCATCGACGTCAAGACCCTGGGAGCCGACTTCTTCGCCTTCTCCGGGCATAAGATGTGCGGCCCGACGGGGGCCGGGGTGCTGTGGGGCCGCGCCGAAGTGCTGCGGGAGCTGCCCCCCTTCCTGGGCGGGGGGGAGATGATCTTGGAGGTTCACCTCGACCGCTCGAGCTACGCCAGGCCGCCCCAGCGCTTCGAGGCCGGAACCCCCCCCATCGCCGAGGCCATCGCCCTGGGCGCGGCAGCCGAATACCTCATGGGCGTGGGCATGGAGCAGGTCTGGCAGCACGATCGCGCCCTGGTCGAGTACTGCCTCCAGCGCCTCGATGCGGAGCTCCCCGAGGTGCGCACCTTCGGCCCGCGCGGGGAGGACCGGGGCGGGGTGGTGGCCTTTACCCTGGGCAACCTGCACGCCCACGACGTGGCCTGCGCCCTCGACCAGTACGGCATCGCGGTGCGGGCGGGGCATCACTGCGCCCAGCCGCTGCACCGCAAGCTGGGCCTGGCCTCGACCGCCAGGGCCAGCTTTTACCTCTACACCACCTTCGAGGAGGTCGACCGCTTCGTCGAGGGGCTCAAGCAGGTACGGGGGTTCTTCAAGGACTGGCTGTAGGGGGGCGTAATGAAGCTGCTCGAGGAGCTCTACAAGGAAATCCTGCTGCGCCACTACAAGCACCCCCTCAACTTCCGCGCCCTCGAGGACGCCAGCGTGAGGATGCCCGGCGTCAACCCCTCCTGCGGCGATAGCCTGGAGCTTTACCTGCGCTTAGAGGACGGGCGCATTGCCGAGGCCGCCTGGCAGGGCCAGGGCTGCGCCATCAGCATGACCTCGGCCTCGCTGATGAGCGAACTGATCAAGGGCAAGACCCCGCTGGAAGCGCTCGAGCTCACCCGTAAGTTCAAAGCCATGATCGTGGACGGGGCCGAGCCGGCGCCCGAGCTTGGCGACCTCAAGGCGCTGGCCGGGGTGCACAAGCTGCACGCGCGGGTCAAGTGCGCCACGCTGGCGTGGAACACGCTGGAAGAGGCACTGAAGGAGTAGGGTCGACAGTCCAGCTTACGCCCTGCGGAACGGTTCCACTTCCCCCTCCTCGCGAAATTGCAGCTCGTAGAGGTCGCGATACAGGCCGCCCATCGCCAGCAACTCCTCGTGGGTACCCTGCTGCACCACCCGGCCCGCCTCGAGCACCACGATCACGTCGGCGCGGCGCACGGTGGAGAGGCGGTGGGCGATGACGAAGGTGGTGCGGCCTCGCATGAGGGTCTCGAGCGCCTCCTGCACCAGCATCTCCGACTCCGAGTCGAGCGAGCTGGTGGCCTCGTCGAGGATGAGGATGCGGGGGTCCTTGAGCAGGGCGCGGGCGATGGCGATGCGCTGGCGCTGACCGCCCGAGAGCCTCACCCCGCGCTCGCCCACCAGGGTGCCGTAGCCCTCGGGGAAGGCGCTGATGAAGTCGTGGGCATTGGCTGCCTTGGCCGCGGCGACGATCTCGGCCTCGCTCGCGCCGGGGCGACCGTAGCCGATGTTCTCCGCGATGGAGCCGGAAAACAGCAGGGTCTCCTGGGGCACGATGCCGATGTGCGAGCGCAGCTCGCGCAAGGCGACCTCCCGCACGTCGAGGCCGTCTATGGCGATGCTGCCGCCGGTCACGTCGTAAAAGCGCGGGATCAGGGCCACCAGGGTACTCTTTCCGGCCCCACTGGGACCCACGATGGCCACCACCTGACCGGGTCTGGCCTCGAGGCTCACCCCCCGCAGCACCTCGCCGCGCTCGCCGTAGCCAAAACGCACGTCCTGAAAGCGCACCCACCCCTGCACCCGCTCCAACGGCCTGGGCTGGACCGCTTCGACCAGGTCGGGGCGCTCGTCGAGCAGCTCGAAGATGCGGCTGGAAGCGCCCAGGGCGCTCTGGATCTGGGTGAAGATGCCGGTGAAGGTGCCCACCGTGGCGGCGATGTTGAAGGTGTAGAGCACGAAGGTGAAGAGCTGGCCGGGACTGATCTCCTTCAGCACCACCAGCCGCCCGCCGTACCACAGCACCAGCCCCAGCGCGGCAAAGATCGCGAAGAAGACGACGGGGTTGAGCACCGCCCCCAGCAGCGCCCGCCGCAGCGCTACGCGGAAGGAGTTGCCGATCAGCTCGCTATAGCGCTTTGCCTCGAGCCCCTCTGCCGTGAACGACTGCACCACCCGAATGCCCGAGAGGGTCTCCTCGGCACGGGCGTTGGCCTCGGCCACGCGGTCTTGGAACTCCTTGGAGACCCGGCGGATCATGCGGCCCAGGAAGATCGCCGCCAGGATCACCACCGGCACCACCGCCAGGATCAGCGCGGTGAGCTTCCAGTTGGTGAGGAAGAGGATCAGCAGGGTGCTCACCAGCACCAAGGGTTGGGTGAAGAGCTGGACGAGGGTGCTCGAGACCACCGCCTGCACGGTGGCGATGTCCGAGGTCAGGCGGCTGGTGATGTCGCCGGTCTTGTTGCGCTCGAAGAAGCGGGGGGAGAGGGTGAGCAGGTGGGCGTAGAGCGACTTGCGCAGGTCGGCCACCACCCCCTCGCCCGCGCGGGCCACCAGGTAGCTCTGCACCCCGCTGAAGACGGCCTGTCCCGCGAAGACCCCGAGCAACACGAACAGGAGCTGGTCGAGGCGGGCGAGGTTGGCCTCGAGGAAGGAGGCGTTGATCAAGCGGCCCACCACCTGGGGAAAGATCAGGTTGAAGGCGGTGGAGACCAGGCTGGCGAGCCCGGCCACCACCAACCCCCAGCGGTAGGGCCTCGTGTAGGCCAGCAGGCGGCGCAACTGGCCCAGGTCGCGGCGGCTGGGGGGGCGGGCGGGCTCGCGGCGGCTGCGCGGCAGCGAAAACATGAGCGCATTCTAGCCCTTCCTCAGGGGCCGACCCTCGCCCCGGACACGGTTGGTAGACTGGCCTTCGTGAACTACGGCGAGTGGGTCCTGCTGCAGGACCGGCGCGGGCGCAATTACCTCTTCCGCCTGAAGGAGGGCGGCAGCTTCGACACCCAGCGGGGCTCCATCCGGCACGAGCAGGTCCTGGGGGCCGGATATGGCCGCACCGTCGCCACACCGCAGGGCGAGCCCTTCAGCGTGCACAAGCCCACCCTCGAGGACTACGTGCTGCACATGCCGCGCGAGGCCACCCCCACCTACCCCAAGGACGCCGCCGCCATCGCCTTCCTGCTCGACCTGGCCCCGGGGATGCGGGTGCTCGAGGCCGGCTCGGGCTCGGGCGGCCTCACCCTCTTCCTCGCCCGCGCGGTGGGCCCCGGCGGGGAGGTCTGGAGCTACGAGAGCCGCGAGCGCCACCAACAAAAGGCCCGCCACAACCTGCAAGCCTTCGAGGACTGGAGCAACGTGACGTGGGTGCTGGGCGACGTAGCCGAACTCGAGCCCCCCGCCGAACCCTTCGACGGCGTTGCCCTCGACCTGATGGAGCCCTGGGCCGTCCTCCCCGCCCTTACCCCCGCCCTCAAGCCCGACCGCTTCGTGGTGTGCTACCTGCCCAACCTCACCCAGGTGGTCACGCTGCTCAAGCAGCTCAAGGCCCAGGCCCTCCCCTACCTCCACGAGCGCACGCTCGAGGTCATCCACCGCGAGTGGGACATCCGGCCCCCCATCGCCCACCCCAAGTTTCAGCAGGTGGGCCACACCGCCTTCCTGGTGCAGTTGCGGCGGCTGGTGGGGAGTAGGGAGCGGTGAGCCGGCCCGTGGGAGACCCTCCTCGGTCCTACCCGATGCGCCGGGTCAGGTGGGCGCTTTGCACGATGGCGGTGGCGATCTCCTCGATGGAGGCGGCGGTGGTGTCGAAGAAGCGGATGCCGTTGGCCCGGAAGAGCTGCTCGGCCCGCCGCACCTCGTACTCGCAGCGCTCTAAAGCCGCGTAGTTGCTCCCCGGCCTGCGCTGAGTGCGGATCTGGTGCAGCCGCCGGGGGTCGATGGTCAGGCCGAAGACCTTGTTCGCGTAGGGCCTCAGCGGCTCAGGCAGGCGCTGGCGCTCGAAGTCGTCCTCGGCCAGGGGGTAGTTGGAGGCGCGGATGCCGTACTGCAGGCCCAGGAAGAGGCAGGTGGGGGTCTTGCCCGCCCGCGAGACCCCGATCAGGATCACGTCGGCGAGCTGGTAGTGCTTCTCCCCTACCCCGTCGTCGGTGGTGAGGGCGAAGTCCACCGCGTCGATACGGGTGAAGTAGGCGCTCACGTCGCCGATGCTGTGGTAGCGGCCCACCCGGGGGGTGGTGGGCTGGCCCAACTCGGCCTCGAGCACGCCCAGATAGGGCGTGAACAGGTCGAAGAACAGGGCAGGGGCGGTCTCGAGTTGCGCCAGCAGGCGGGGATTGGTCAGGGTGGTGAAGAGGATGGGCCGCACGCCCCCACTGCGGTAACGCTCGTTGATCTCCTCCACCACCGCCTGCACCTCGGCCTCGGTGTCCGTGAAGGGGCGCGTTAAGTACTCGAAACGCACCCCCTCGAAATGGGCCAGCAGGCTACGGGCCACCGCCTCGGCGGTCAGACCGGTGTGGTCGGAAACGATGAACACCGCTCGAGAACGCTGGTCCATGGCTTCAATGTAATACCAGATTCGGTGGCGCCGCCCCGCCCTGGCGGGGCGGTCGACCGAAGGGTGTGCTCTGGGATTCAAAAAGATAGCCTCTGGGGTTTGGTTTTGAAGAGGATCTTTTTGAATCCGGTATCAAGGGGCCATAAATCCCCGGTCAGATAGTGTAGGTGTTGTTGTTACAAAGCCCGTAACGGTGTACACAAGAACCCCGGCCCAGCTTTTTACACACCACCGATTGGTGCACCCTGGATCCCAGGAGGAAGCCCATGGCCTACATTCGCTGGTTCGACACCCTCAGCATGAAAGACCTCGAGCACGTAGGGGGCAAGAACGCCTCCATCGGGGAAATGATCGCCAAGCTCTCCCAGGCCGGGGTAAGGGTGCCGGGCGGCTTCGCCACCACCGCGCTGGCTTTCCGGGAATTCCTGGCCCACAACCGCCTCGAGGAGCGCATCCGCAAAGCCCTAGAAGGTCTGAACATCGACGACGTGGACGAGCTAGCCCGCGTAGGCGCGCAGATCCGAGCTGCCGTAGAGGCCGCTGAGCTACCCAAAGACCTCGAGGTAGCCATCGTAGACGCCTATATCCGCCTTCAGCGCCAGTCCGGCGCTGATTTTTCCGTCGCGGTGCGTTCTTCGGCCACCGCCGAGGACCTGCCCGAGGCCAGCTTTGCCGGTCAGCAGGAGACCTTCTTGAACGTCAAGGGCGTGGATAGCGTCCTGCTGCATATAAAGAAGGTCTTTGCCTCGCTGTACAACGACCGGGCCATCGCCTACCGGGTCCACCACGGCTTCGCCCACGAAGAGGTGGCGCTTTCGGCGGGGGTGCAGCGCATGGTGCGCGCGGATTTGGGCGCGAGCGGCGTGGCCTTCACCCTCGACACCGAATCGGGCTTCCGCGAGGCGATCTTCATCACCTCGAGCTGGGGCCTGGGTGAGATGTTGGTGCAGGGCGCGGTCAATCCCGACGAGTTCTACGTCTACAAGCCGGGGTTGCGCGCGGGCAAAAAGGCCATCCTCCAGCGCAGCCTGGGCAGCAAGCTACAGAAGATGGTCTACGGCGAAAATGGCGTGGTAACGGTGGAGACCTCCCCCGAGGAGCGCCGCCGCTTCTCGCTGTCCGACGCCGAGGTGACCGAGTTGGCCCGCCAGGCCCTCTTAATCGAGGAGCACTACGGCCGCCCCATGGACATCGAGTGGGCCAAGGACGGCCTGGACGGGCAGATCTACATCCTGCAGGCCAGGCCCGAGACGGTGCAAAGCCGCAGCGGGCGGGTCATCGAGCGCTTCAGCATGAGCGAGGGGGCCGAAATCCTGGTCACGGGCCGCGCGGTGGGCTCGCGCATCGGGATAGGCCCCGTGCGGGTGATCCACTCGCCCAAGGAGATGAACCGCGTGCAGCCGGGCGACGTGCTGGTGGCCGACATGACCGACCCCGACTGGGAGCCGGTGATGAAGCGGGCCGCGGCCATCGTAACCAACCGGGGCGGGCGCACCTGCCACGCGGCCATCGTGGCCCGCGAACTGGGCATCCCGGCGGTGGTGGGCACCAGCGAGGCCACCCGCGTGCTGCAAGACGGCGCCACCGTGACGGTCTCCTGCGCCGAGGGCGACACCGGGCGGGTCTATGCCGGGGCGCCGAAGTTCGAGCTCCAGCGCATCGAGCTCGACAAGATGCCCGAGATCCCGGTCAAGATCATGATGAACGTCGCCAGCCCCGAGCGGGCCTTCAGCTTCGCCAACCTGCCCAACGCCGGGGTGGGGTTGGCGCGCCTGGAGTTCATCATCAACAACGTCATCGGCATCCATCCCAAGGCCCTGCTGGACTACGAGCGCCTCGAGCCCGCGCTCAAGGCCGAGATCGAGCGGCGCAGCGCCGGCTACGCCTCCCCCGCCGACTTCTTCCGCGAAAAGCTGGCCGAGGGTGTGGCCATGATCGCCGCCGCCTTCGCGCCCCACCCCGTGATCGTGCGCCTATCGGACTTCAAGTCCAACGAGTACGCCCACCTCCTGGGCGGCAGCCTCTACGAGCCCAAGGAAGAAAACCCCATGATCGGCTTCCGGGGCGCCTCACGCTACCGCAGCGCCGATTTTGCTGAAGCTTTCGCGCTCGAGTGCCAGGCACTCAAAAAAGTACGGGACGAGTTCGGTCTGACCAACGTATGGATCATGGTCCCCTTCGTACGCACCGTAGGTGAGGCACGGCAGGTGATCGAGGTCCTGAAGTCCCACGGCCTCGAGCGCGGCCAAGACGGCCTGAAGCTCATCATGATGTGCGAGGTACCCTCCAACGCCATCCTGGCCGAGCAGTTCCTGGAGCTCTTCGACGGATTTTCCATCGGCTCCAACGACCTCACCCAGCTCACTTTGGCCCTCGACCGCGACTCGGGGCTGGTAGCCGAGCTCTTCGATGAACAGGACGAGGCGGTGAAGTTCCTGCTCGCTCGCGCCATCGGGGCGGCCAAGAAGATGGGCAAGTACATCGGCATCTGCGGCCAGGGCCCCTCCGACCACCCCGAGTTCGCGCTGTGGCTGGTAGAGCAGGGCATCGAGAGCATCTCGCTCAACCCCGACAGCGTGCTCGAGACCTGGCTCTACCTAGCCGAGAAGCAACGGGAAAAGGTGAGCGGCTAAACCCGCCTGGGCTGCGCTTTTCATCCAGCCTGCGAGCCAACCAGCCCACCTTGCTCCCGCAGCCTGGCGCTATCCCTGGAGGGGGGCGCACCGAAGAAACGGCGGTATTCTCGAGCAAACTGGGAGAGGCTGGCGTAGCCCACCTCCCGCGCCACTTGCGCCACAGAAAGTCCATCCAAGAGAAGCTTTCGCGCTTCCTGCAGGCGCAAGGCTTTCTGGTACTGCAACGGGGTTAGGGAGGTTACGCGCTTAAAGTGCTCGTAAAAAGCGCTTTCGCTCATGTGGGCCAGCTGACTCAGAGCCCGCACATCCAGGGGCTCACGGAAGTGGGCTCGGATGTAGTTTGCAGCCCGAGCAACGCGGCGCAAGTGGGGGTCCAAAAGGCTGAGCCGGGCCAAAGCGGGGATTTCTTGCAGGAGGCGGATAAGCAGCTCCTGCCGGTAGAGGGGGGCCAGAAGCTTTTGTTCGCTGGGCTCCTCTAACGCCTTTAAAAACCGCAAGGCGGCGTCTAGAAGGGCAGGGGTGGTCTTTCCTACGAAGATCGGATGCGCTTCGCCAGGGGAAACTCCTTCTGGGTAAACCCTGGCCGCCAGTTCCGCCACCTCCACGGGATCCAGAACGAGCTTCAAGCAGAGGAAAGGTCGCGTAGGGGAAGCCTCGAGAACCTGGGCTTTGAGGGGCAGGTCTAGCGCGCTGATGAGGACGTGGGCCGGGTCGTATCGCACCATCTCCTGCCCATAGAAGACCGCCTTGGCTCCCTGGGCCACCAGGCAAACCGCGGGCTCGTACAGCGCCGGCCGGACCTCGGATTCCCGCTGGGAGTTCCGGTACACGTAGACCCCGGGCAAAGGTAAGGGGAAACTGCCATCTTCCTTTGCATAGCGAGAAAGCCTTTCCACCAGGCTATCCACCTGAGCCTTGCTGCCGACCAACACGGCCTTATCATAGCCAAGCTCGGAGAATCAGGCAAAAACTCCGGAGAATCGGGCAACACATCGGGGAAGAGAAAGGCCATCTTAAAACAAGGAGGCGAATATGCGGGCCACAGTGATGTATGAACCCAAAGTCGTTCGGCTGGAAAATGTGCCTGACGCCGCGATTCAGGAACCTACGGACGCCATTATCCGGGTTTTGGTCTCCTGCATCTGCGGCTCAGATCTCTGGCCCTACCGAGGATTTGACCCCATCCCGGAGGGCGGACGGCCCATGGGGCACGAAGCTGTAGGGGTAGTGGAGGAAGTTGGCCCTGAGGTGCGCACCCTAAAGCCCGGAGATGTGGTCCTCATGCCCTTTGCTATCTCCGACGGAAGCTGCGAACTCTGCCAAGAAGGGCTAACCACCGCGTGCGAGCACCTTTGCTTCTTCGGTTCCCCAGGTATAGGCGGAGCCCAGGCGGAGGCAATACGGGTACCCTATGCCGACGGCACGCTCTTCAAAGTGCCGGTAACCGAAAAAGACCGAGGACTTCTCCCCCACCTTCTTACCCTTACCGACGTGATGGGCACCGGCCATCACGCGGCGGTAACGGCTCGTGTGGCTCCCGGAAAGACCGTCGCGGTGATTGGTGATGGCGCTGTGGGACTATGTGGTGTGCTGGCGGCTCGCCGCCTAGGGGCAGAGCGACTCATCCTGCTCGGACACCACCCCGACCGCCTCGACCTAGGACGGGCCTTTGGAGCTACCGATGTGGTTACCGAGCGCGGCGAGGCCGCGGTTGAGCGTGTGCGGGAGCTTACCAGGGGCCTTGGAACCCATTCCGTTCTGGAGTGCGTAGGCACCCAAGAGGCCGTGGAAATGGCTGTGGAGATGGTGCGGCCGGGCGGGGCCATCGGGCGGGTTGGTGTACCACACCATGCAGGCATACCTGCCACCCCTACCTTCTTTAAAAACGCAGTGGTGGCAGGCGGGCCAGCCCCCACGCGGGCCTACATGCCTGAGCTGGTGACGGATGTGCTAGAAGGGCGTATCCAGCCTGGCCACGTTTTTGACCTAACCCTGCCCTTGGACCAAGTGGCGGAAGGTTACCGAGCCATGGACGAACGCCGGGCCATCAAGGTGCTGTTGGAACCCTAAGAGGAGGTATGCCCGTGCACAAGGCAACACTCCACAACGGTGTAGAGATGCCCATTTTGGGTTTCGGAACATTCCAGATCACGGATTTGGAGGTATGTGAGCGGGCGGTTTCCCACGCCCTGGCGGTGGGTTACCGATTGATTGACACCGCGGCGGCTTACCAGAACGAAGAAGCGGTGGGCCGGGCCATTCGTAAAAGCGGCCTTCCCCGAGAGGACCTCTTCGTCGTGACCAAGTTGTGGATTCAGGATGCCAGCTATGAGCGAGCCAAAATCGCCTTTGAACGCTCTCTGAAGCGCCTCGGTCTGGACTACTTGGACCTCTACTTAATCCATCAGCCTTACGGCGATGTCCACGGAACCTGGCGGGCAATGGAAGAGCTTTACCACGAGGGGCGCGTGAGGGCCATCGGCGTCAGCAACTTTCATCCGGATCGCTTGATGGACCTCATCTTGCATCACGAGGTGGTGCCTGCCGTCAACCAAGTGGAAACCCATCCCTTTTACCAGCAGGGGCCCACCCAGCGATTTTTGCTGGAACACGGCGTGCAGCACATGGCCTGGGCTCCTTTTGCCGAAGGGAGGAACAACCTCTTCCAAAACCCCCTTCTGCGTTCCCTAGCAGAAAAGCATGGAAAGTCCGTGGCTCAAGTAGTCTTGCGCTGGCTGCTTCAACGTGGGATCATCGCGATCCCCAAATCTGCACGTCCGGAGCGCATAGAGGAAAACTTTAGCGTGTTTGACTTTGAGCTAACGCCGGCTGATATGGATGCCATCGCTCTTTTGGATACGGGGAGCAGCCTTTTTTTAGATCACCGTGACCCAAGCACTGTGCAGCGGCTGTGCCAGTATCGGCTTCCAGACTAAAGCGGAGGGATGTTCATGAAAAGGCGGAAACTCGGCCGTAGCGGCTTGGAAGTCTCGGCCATCGGACTGGGCTGCATGACCATGACGGGGGGCTACAGCGTCTCGCCGGAGCGGCGGGAAATGATCGCCCTGATCCGTAAAGCCGTGGAGTTAGGGGTAACCTTCTTTGACACCGCTGAGGTCTACGGCCCCTTTCTAAACGAAGAGCTTTTGGGCGAGGCGCTGCAGCCTTTTAGGGGACAAGTGGTCATCGCTACCAAGTTCGGTTTCCAATACGATAAAGATGGTCGCCCAAGCCCCGCCAACGGTTTAGATAGTCGCCCTGAGCAGATTAGGCGAGCGGTGGAAGGTTCTCTCAAGCGCCTGCGGGTGGAGGCCATAGACCTCCTTTATCAGCACCGCGTCGACCCCAAGGTGCCTATTGAAGATGTGGCGGGCACGGTCAAGGAGCTGATAGAAGAGGGGAAGGTGAAGCATTTCGGCCTTTCCGAGGCGGGCCCCCAGACGCTCCGTCGGGCCCATGCTGAGTGCCCGGTAAGCGCGGTGCAGTACGAGTATTCGCTTTGGTGGCGCAAGCCGGAGGCAGAGATTTTGCCCATTTGTGAAGAGTTGGGTATCGGCTTCGTTCCCTATAGCCCACTGGGCAAAGGCTTTCTGACCGGGGCGATTGACGAAAGCACCTCGTTTGCCCCTTCTGACCTTAGGAGCCGGATTCCACGTTTTAGCCCAGAGGCACGCCAAACCAACCGAGCCTTGGTGGACCTGCTGCAACGCATGGCCGAGCAGAAAGGGGCCACCCCGGCACAGATTGCCCTTGCGTGGTTGCTGGCGCAGAAGCCCTGGATTGTGCCGATTCCGGGCACAACTAAGCTTCACCGCCTTCAGGAGAATATCGGGGCAGTTGGCTTGGAGCTCTCAGCGGAGGACCTACAAGCCTTAGAGGAAGCCTCCACTCAGGTCGTGGGCGAGCGCTACCCCGAAGAGTTGGAGCGGATGACCTACGTGGAAGCACCGCCTAAAGGTGGGATCGCTTAACCACACTACAGCGCCCCCACCCGGGTCCGGTGTGGGGAAGTGCTCGAGCCGGCAACCCCAAGACAAGGCCTGGAAGCGGGCCGTGTGCGGGTAGAGTGGGTACGCTGATACGCTGAAAGGAGGTAAGCATGCTCCAGGTACACCGAAAAGGAGCCCACCCCAAGACCGCAGGCAACCCTGCTTACTTCACCGGGCAAGTGGAGGTGGAAACCCTTCTGGAAGCCCCGCCACCGGCTCGGGTTCGGGTGGCCCGGGTGCGCTTTGCCCCGGGGGCCCGCACCCACTGGCACACCCATCCCCTGGGGCAGACCCTCATCGTTCTGGAGGGGACAGGCTGGGTACAGGAGGAGAGCGGACCCAAGGAGACCCTCCGGGAAGGGGACGTGGTCTGGATTCCGCCAGGGGTCAAGCACTGGCACGGGGCCACCGACCAGGCCCCCATGGTTCACCTGGCCCTCCAAGAGGCGCTGGAGGGCAGAGCCGTGGATTGGCTCGAGCCCGTTAACGACGCGCAGTACCAGGGCTGAGCGTCAGCCTACCCTAGAGACCTGCTTGAGGGCGGGGCCAGCCTCGAGCTCGGCAACCCGGTACTTCAGCCCCTGGCGCTCCAGGTACTCCAGGAAGTCCTTAGGCGCGCCCTCGTCGGTGATGAGCAGGTCGATCTCCTCCAGCGCGGCGAAGCTGGCCAAAGTCGCCCGCCCCAGCTTGCTGGAGTCCACCAGGGCAAAGGCGGTGTCGGCGGCCCTCAGCATGGCCTGTTTGGTCTGGGCCTCGTAGGGGTTGGGAGTGCTGTAGCCCTTGTGAGCCGAGACGCCCGTCGCACACATGAAGGCCTTGTCGGCGTGGTAGACCTCGAGGGTGCGCACCGCCGCCGGACCAATGAGGGCCATGCTGTGGTGGCGCACCTGGCCGCCGGTCAGCAAAAGCTCAAAGTGGGTATCCACCAGCTCGCTGGCGATGGGTATGGAGTTGGTGATGATGTACAGCGAGCGGAAGTACCGCTTCATCAGCCGCACCAGGGTCAGGGTGGTGCTGCCCGCGTCCAGAATCAGGGTGTCGCCCTCTTCAATGTGCTCCAGGGCGGCTTTGACGATGGCCTGCTTCTCGGCCTGCTGAAGGTGTATCTTCTCGCGGAAGGAAGGGTTGAACAGGCTCTTGTGGGTATAGGTGGCCCCCCCGTGGGTGCGGTGCAGCAGGCCGCGTCCTTCCAGTTCCGTCAGGTCCTTGCGGATGGTCACCTGGCTGACTTGGAACTCAGCCGCCAGGTCTTCTACCAAAACCGAACCCCTCTGCTCCAGCAGTTCGACGATCTTCCTGCGCCGATCCTCGGTCTTCATGCTCTGGCTCTCCTATTGGTCGCTTAGCTCAAGGCTTCCCGATGGGAAGTTTCAGCGGCTTCCCCGCCCAATCCTCTCGCATCCAAGCCCAATCGGGGTCATCCACCGGCGGCGTGGCTCGAGCCTCGTTCAGGGCTTCGCCGGCCATGTAGTTGAGGTAGTACACGTTGGACCCGGGCGGCGCCACAACCGGATGATAGCCCTTTGGCGCGAGGATCAGATCGCCATCTTTGGCCAGCAGAAGCTCGTCTAGGCCGTCCTCGGGGCTGTAGTTGCGGTGGATGGCGAAGCCGTGGGCGGGCTGGATCTTGTAGTAGTAGGTCTCCTCGATATACAACGAGCCCATCCGTCCGTCGTGGCGGTGCGGCGGCCAGCCCGACCAGAAACCCGAGGGCGTGTAGACCTCGTATAAAAGCAGGCGTTCGGCGGGAAGCTGTGGCCCCAGGATGTGGCTCACCTGGCGGGTGGCGTTGGCTCCCCCCCGCATCTCCACCCGAATTTCCTCGGGCCTGAACAGCCGCACGGGGTAGCGTCCCTCCGCGGGCGCGCCCCCCAGGGCAAACTCGGCGTCCGTGAGCGCTTGGATCCGGTATTCGGTGCGCGGCGGCAAGTACAAGACCGAAGGCAACTCCGAAAAGACATCCCTGCGCCTTAGCTCGAAGGACTGGGTCCCCACCTCGAGCCGTATTTCGCCCGATAGGGGCACCACGGCCACCTCCCGAGCGCCGGAGCTGCCGTTTTGGGTGTAGCCTGCCGGAAGGGCAACGGCCTGGAAGGACAGGTACTTCCACCCTGCCGAAGCCGGGCTGACCGCGACGAGGTTGCCCACACCCGAGCGGGGCCTGAGGTGGTTGGGCGAGCTCATGGGATCTCCTCCAGTCGCACGCTGCGCCCCTCTTTGAGGCTCCTGGTCGCCGCCAACGCGATGCGCAGGGACTCTATGGCATCTCTGGCTCCGGGGGTGGGGATCTGTGCCTTGCTCAAGAAGCCGAAGAAGGCCTCGAGCTCCAGCCGGTAGGCTTCCTTGAAGCGGTCCATGAAGAAGTGGTAGTGGTCGGCCCTGACCCCGTCGCCGTACTGCCACAGAGGGGTCTTGGGGGTGGCATCCATCACCAGCTTGCCCCCTGAGCCGAAGACCTCGGTGCGCACGTCGTAGCCATACACCGCCCGCCTGGAGTTCTGGATCACCCCCAGCGCGCCGCTTGCGAAGCGCAGGCTCAGGTTGGTGGTGTCCACGTCGCCGATCTCGCCTATTCTGGGGTCCACCCTGACCGCGCCCCAGGCGTGGACTTCCTCCACCTCCCCCACCAAAAAGCGCGCGCAGTCGATGTCGTGGATGGACTGGTCGATGAAGATGCCCCCGGAGCCCTTGAGGTAGTCCAGGGGGGCCGGGGCGGGGTCGCGCATCACCGCGATGAACTGCTCGACCTGCCCGATCTCCCCCGCCTCGATCTTGCGCTTGGCCTGCGCATAGGGCGGGTCGTAGCGGCGCTGGAAGCCGATCTGGAAGGGCACCCCTTTGTGCTCTACGATCCCCAGCACCCGCCGGGTCTCCTCCAGGTCCTTGGCCACGGGTTTTTCGCAGAATATGGCCTTGCCGGCTTGGGCTGCTAGCTCGATGTAGCGGGCGTGGGTGTCGGTGGGCGTGACGATGACCACCGCCTCCACGCCGGGGTGGTGGATGGCCTCCTCGGGGTCAGCGTAGACCTTCTCCGCCCGCAGCAAGCCTCCAGCCGCCTCTGCCGCTTGGACATTGGGATCGGCGACCGCCAGCACCCGGGCCTCGGCCACACCCAGCATGGTGCGGGCGTGTTCCATCCCCATCCGTCCTGCACCCAATAAAGCGACACCATAGGTTTTACTCATGTGAACCTCCCATAAGTTTGGCAAACACAAGCGCCATCAAAACCCACCCTTAGACCGGATGAACTCGAGCACCTCGCCCAAGTACGGGGCAAATTCCGCACAGCCGATCCGGGTCACGACGATGGCCCCACAAGCGTTGCCCATGCGCGCACTCTTGTACCAGTCCCAGCCCTGCAAGCGCCCATAGATAAAACCCGCGGCAAAAGCATCCCCCGCACCCAGCACGCTGAGCACTTCCACCTCGAAGGCAGGGGCGTTCACGACGCTGCCGTCCGGCAAGTACACATCGGCCCCCCTGGCCCCCCGTTTGACCACCAGGGCCTCCACCCCCTTGCCCAGCAAGGCCCGGATGTTGGCCTCCAGGTCGCCCCGGATTTCCGGCGCGGTGATCTGCGAGTGGCGGATGGTGATGTCCTCGGCTCGGCGCAGCATGGCCGCGTTGACCTCCTCCTCGGTGCCGATGGCCACATCCACCATCGGCAATAAGGCGCGGATTTGCACCCCGTAGGCGCGGGGGTCGTGCCAGCCGTCGGCCCGAAAGTCGAGGTCCAAAAAGACCGTGGCCCCCGCAGCCTTGGCCTGTTCGGCGGCAAAGAAGGTAGCGCTGCGGCTGGGCTCTTTGGCCAGGGCAACACCAGAAAGCTGCACTGCTCTGGCCTGGCCAATGGGCGTATGGAGCACATCATCGATCGAAAGCTGGATGTCGGCGGCGTTCTCGCGGTAGAAGGTGATGGGGAATCGATCCGGGGGCTCGATGCCCAACAGCACCGCCGAGGTGCGGGTTCCGGGCTTTTGCGGGATAAAGCGGGTCTCTACCTTTTCGCGGCGCAGGCGCTCGAGGATGAACTCCCCTATTTTGTCCACCCCCACCGCCGTCAGCAGGGCGGTCTTGAGCCCCAGGCGGCTCGCCCCGACGGCGATGTTGAGGGGGCTCCCGCCGATGTAGGCCCCGAAGGTGCGGATATCGGGGAAAGCCGCCCCGATGTCGTTGGAGTAAAGGTCGATCGAGGAACGGCCTATGGCGATGAGGTCATAGCGCGTGCTCACGCCGACACCCCCAGGTGCTCCAGCAGCAGCGGAGCCATGCCCGACCCGCCTAGGAGCCGGATGCGCTCCATCACCACCGGAACATAGCGCTCTGCAATGTAGCGTTGCAGCCCGTCGTCCATGGCAGCGGCCTTCCAGCGCGGGTGACCCGGCTGCAGCTCGGCGACATGGGTGGCGTAGTACTCCTGGGCCGCCCTCGAGCGCAGCAAAAGGCTTTCCGACGACCAGTTAACCTTACATACCCCGGCCCGCACCGCCGCTTGCAGGCTGGCTGGGCTCAAACCCGACGAGCCATGCAGCGCGATGCCGATAGGCCGCCCGGTGAGCCGAGAGGCAAGGGCCTGGTGTTGGGCTACCGCGTCCGATGAAAAAGCGCTCTGATCGCCCAAACCGTGCCGCGTGCCCACCCCAGGGGCCCACAGGTAGACCTTGCCCGGGTACTCGCGCTCGACGCCGAGCAGCAGGCGCTCGGCGACCTCGAGCGGGGTCGGGCCCTCGTCCACCCCGGCTTCCATCTCGAGGGTGAGCTCGAGGCCGCTCTCGGCTGCGATTTGGCAAAGTCGCTTGACGGTAGCGATATTTTGTGCCTCGGATAATTCGGAAGAATCCAGCGAAAGCGTAGAAGCCCGCAGCCGCACCTCGCTTCCCTCGAGCTTTACCGGCAGACCCCGAATCGCAGCGCCCAGGATCTTTAGGGTCTGGGGGCCTTTGATGTGGTCGGTGTGGTAGAGCACCGGGACATTGCCATAGCGCTCGGAGGTGGCAAGCACCGCAAGCTGGGCGATGAAGCGGGCCATCCCGGTGAGGGCATCGCCGGCTCCGAAGCTGTGGCTGTTGAGTTGCCACAGGCTGGTCTGGAGGATGATGGGAGCCTGCGTCCGGCGGGCGGCCTCGAGGCAGTCGGTGAGGGCGGCGGGGCTGTCCACGTTGACCGCTAATACCGCAAAGCGCCGCTTTAGGGCCAGCTTGAAGAGCTCGCGTGCTTGCAGCGCGTCCAGCAGCATCCCCACCCCCTAGAGGCCGGTCACAGCCCGCAGGTACTCGCGGTTGCGCTTGGCGCTCTCTTTGGGTTGGCCCATGCCCGACAGCACGTCCTGCTCCACCGTGATCCAGCCGTCGTAGCCCAGCGCCAAAAGCTTCTGGGTCACCGCGCCGAAGTCGATCTGGCCCTGGCCCAGCTCGCAGAACACGCCCTTGCCGACGGCCTCCTTATAGTTCCAGCTCTTGCTACGGGCTTCACTGGCGACGAGGGGGTGGCAGTCTTTGTAGTGTACGTACCCCACCCGACTCTTGAAGCGCTCGAGGCCCTCCAGCACCTGCTGTGGCTCGTTGGTGCCCGTCCCGTAGAGGTAGTGCCCCGTGTCGAACACCAGCCCGATGATCGCGCTGTCGGTGTGCTCGAGGAAGGCCTCGATCTCCCAGGGAGCCTCCACGTACCCCGCGCAGTGGTGGTGGAATACCGTGCGCAAGCCGGTCTCGTCCCGCACCGCCCGGGCAATGCGCGTGGCCCCCGCCGCGAAGGTCTTCCACTCCGAGGCCGAAAGGCCCAGCTCAGGCCGGACACGCCCGGCGTTCTGGAAGCGCAGCGGGTCGCGGCTATGCTCATCGGCCAGCACCACGAAGGGCTGCCAGCCGTCGCCCACGTCGGCCACGCTTTTCAAGAGGCGGGCCGTGCGCAGCACGCGCTCTTCGCCGGCGGCGTGAAGGGCGGGGTCTTTGAGGTAGACCCCCTCGTAGGCCCCCAGCATGGTCAGGCCACGCGAGCTAAGCTCCAGCCGCAAGCGCTCAGGCTCGGTGGGCATGTAGCCAAAGTCGCCCAGCTCGGTGCCGCGGTAACCGGTTTCCACAAGCTCATCGAGCATCTGGGCGTAGCCGATGCCCTGCCCCCAGCCCTCGATGGTGCCCCAACTGCATGGGGCGTTGCCAAAACGGATCGCCATTGTCCAAAGTTCCTTTCCAGGAGGTCCTAAGCGTCTTGCGTCTCAGAAATAGCGCCGCTGCTTCTTCAAGTAGGCCTCGTAGTCCTCGCGGGCCTTCCTCACCCCGGGCTGGCTCGAGACCTCGGCCACCGGCACGTCCCACCAGCCCTCGAAGCCCGGGATGCGGTCGTCCAGGCTCACCGGCACCACGATCACCCTCACGCCCCGGGCTTTGCGGGCCTCTTTGAGGGCTTCCTCCAGTTCGCGGTAGTTCCTGGGGCTCCACACCCTCGCCCCCATGGCCCGGGCGTGGGCGGCGAAGTCCACCCCCACCGGAGGGCCGTCGGTGCGGCCGGTCTGGGGGTTGCGGGCCCGCAGCTCGTTGTTGAAGGAGGGCGAGCCCAGCGACATCTGCAGGCCGCGAATCGAGCCGAAGGCCTTGTTGTCGATCAGCATGACCGTAAAATCCAGCCCCTCGGCCACCGCGGTGACGATCTCCGAGTTCATCATCAGGTAGCTGCCATCCCCCACGAAGACCACCACCTCCCGCCCGGGCTCGGCCAGCGCCACCCCCAGCCCGGCGGGAATCTCGTAGCCCATGCAGGAGAAGCCGTACTCGAGGTGGTAGGCCTTGGGGTCTTCGCAGCGCCAGAGCTTGAGCAAGTCGCCCGGCAGGCTCCCCGCCGCGCAGATCACGGTGGCCTTGCCGCCATACACCTCGTTCACCAGGCCGATCACCTCGGCCTGGGCCATCTCCTTTTTCTCGGGCCGGGGCGTGCGGTAAGCCGCAACGGTCTCGTCCCACTCGCGCTTGAGCCGCTCCACCTCTTCGCGGTAGGAGGCCGGGGTGCCCGCGAAGCCCTTCAGGGCCTGGCCGAGCGCTTCCAGGGCCCGCCGGGCGTCGGCCACCAGCGACAGACCGTTCAGCTTGGCCGCGTCGAAGGGGAGCACGTTCACCCCGACGAACTTCACCTCTGGGTTCTCAAAGGCGGTCTTGGAGGCGGTGACGAAGTCGCCCAGCCGGGTGCCGATGGCGAGGACCAGGTCAGCCTCTTTGGCCAGGCGGTTGGCGGCGGTTCCCCCGTTCGAACCCACCGCGCCCACGCACAGGGGGTGATCCCAGGGCAAAGCCCCCTTGCCCCCCTGCGACTCCGCCACCGGGATGCCGTAGGTCTGAGCAAAAGCGGCGAGCTGGGTGTGGGCTTCGGAGTAGAGCGTGCCCCCTCCGGTCACGATCAGCGGGCGCTTGGCCCTCTTGATGAGTTCGGCCACTTGTTCGAGTACTTCCGGCTCGGGCGTGGGGCGGCGAATGCGCCAGACTCGCTTGGCGAAGAAGCCCTCGGGCCAGTCGTAAGCTTCGGTCTGCACGTCCTCGGGTAGGCAGAGGGTGACCGCCCCGGTCTCGGCGGGGTCGGTGAGCACGCGCATGGCCTCGGGCAGGGCGGAGAGGAGCTGGGAGGGCCGGGTGATGCGGGTAAAGAAGCGGGAGAGGGGCCTAAAGGCGTCGTTCACGCTCACGTCGTGCTCGAGGGGGTGCTCGAGCTGCTGCAAGACAGGGTCGGGCAGGCGGTTGGCGAAGTAGTCCGAGGGCAACAGCAGCACCGGCAGCCGGTTGACGGTGGCGGTGGCCGCGGTGGTGAGCATGTTGGTGGATCCCGGCCCCACCGAGGCGGTGCAGGCGAAGGTGGAGAGGCGGTTTTTGTGCTTGGCGTAGGCGATGGCCGCGTGCACCATGGCCTGTTCGTTCTGGGGGCGGTAGGTGGGCAGGCCCACCGCGTCGCCGTACTCCTCCAGGGCCTGGCCCAGCCCCGATACGTTGCCGTGGCCGAAGATGGCCCAGACCCCCCGGATAAGGCGCTCCTCCCGGCCGTCCCGCTCCGTAAACTGGGCGGCCAGGAACTTGACCAGGGCCTGGGCCACGGTAAGCCGCTGGGTGCTCACAGTTCTCCTCCAAATTCCTTCACGTTCACCATCTGTCCGGTCTCCAGGGCGTGCTGGGCGGCCTTGGCCAGCCGCAGCGAGTACCAGGCGTCGCGCACGCCAGGCTCCAGGGGCCTGCCCGCGTGTAGGTTGCGGGCGAAGGCCACCATCTCGGCGGCGTAGGCTTCGGGGAAGCGCTCCTCAAAGTTGCGGGGGCGGTCGAAGTTTCCCCCGCGCTCGTCGTAGAGGGTCAGGTCGGGGCGGCGGTCGCGCTCGATGTGGATGCGGCCCCGCTCCCCCAACACCTCGCAGCGGATGTCGTAGCCGTAGGCCGTGCGCAAGGCCACCTCCAGGGTTCCCACCGCGCCGCTTTCGAAGCGCAGGGTGGCCACGGCGGTATCGAACAGGCCGTATTGCTTCAGCTCCGGCTCGACCAGCACGCCTCCAATGGCATAGACCTCGGCCACCTCGCCCAGCAGAAAGCGGGCCGAGTCCAGGTCGTGGATGCCCATGTCCACCAAGAGGCCCCCGCTGGTCTTGAGGAACTCGAGCCGGGGCAGATACGGATCGCGCCCCACCAACCGGATGCCCTCCAGCCGCCCCAGCGCCCCCTCCTCGATCATCGCCTTGGCCCGCACATAAGCCGGGTCGTAGCGGCGCTGGAAGCCCACCTGGCAGGGCACCCCCGCGCGCTCCACCGCCGCCACCACCCGCCGCCCGGCCTCCAGGCTCTCGGCGATGGGCTTCTCCACGAAGATGGCCTTGCCCGCCCGGGCCGCGGCCTCCACCACCTCGGCGTGGGTGGGGGTGGGGGTGGTGACGATCACCGCATCCACCTCGGGCCGGAAGGCGTCCTCGAGGTGGGTGCTGGGTTCGGCCCCGAGCTCGGCGGCCACCCGCTCGGCGTTCTGGGCGAGGGTGTCCACCACCCGCACCACCCGGCACTCGGCCAATCCGGCCAGCACCCGGGCGTGGGCCAGGCCCATGCGGCCTGCGCCGATCATGGCCATGTTCAGTGCTTTCACAAAACCTCCTACGGGTCTCGTCCGAATACGTTTTTCGTTTGCTGCACTTCGGCTACCAGCGATCGAGCATTGGCTTCAATTGGGTTTGTGCAACTCCTCCGCCGCCTTGTGCTCGATCTGGGCGGCGGTGGTGGGGTCCTTCTTGGCGATGAGCTCGAGCTCCACCGACAAGGCCTCCAGCTCCTCCCCCCCGGCCATCATCTGCAAAAGCTGCTCGCGGGTGGTCTCGGCTTTCTTGAAGGTGCCGTAACTGCGGCCCCGGTTGAGCACGGTGAAGGTGTCCCCCACCGCCCAGGCGTGGTGCACGTTGTGGGTGATGAAGATCACCCCCAGACCCTTGAGCTTAGCCTGCACGATGTACTTGAGCACCACCGCCGACTCCTTGACCCCCAGCGCCGAGGTAGGCTCGTCGAGGATGAGCACCTTGGCCCCGAAGTAGACCGCCCGGGCGATGGCCACCGACTGCCGCTCGCCCCCCGACAAGGTGCCCACCGGCTGGTCGGGGTCGCGGATGTCGATGCCGATTTTGCGCAGTTCCTCACGGGCCACCCTGGCGGCGAAATGCCCGTCGTAGAGGTTGAACGGACCGAATTTCCGCTTGGGCTCGCGCCCGAGGAAAAAGTTGCGGCTGATGCTCATTAAAGGCAGCATGGCCAGGTCTTGGTAGACGGTGGCGATGCCCTTGTCCAGGGCATCCCTGGGCGAGTTGAAGACCACGGGCTGCCCCTCCATGTAGATCTGGCCTTCCGAGGGTTGGTGCACCCCCGAAAGGGCCTTGATCAGGGTGCTCTTGCCCGCGCCGTTGTCGCCCAGCAGGCAGTGGACTTCGCCCGCGTAGACCCTCAGGTCGATGTCTTTGAGCGAGACCACCGGCCCGAAGTACTTGCTCACCTTGCGCAGCTCGATCAGTGGCGTCATGACCTCACCTCCGCACCTGCAGGGAGAGCTTGCGCAGGTAGTTGTTCAGGATTACCGCGCCCAGGATCATGCCCCCCACCATCACCTTGAACCAGTCGAGGTCGATGTTGGTATATACGATGCCCTGCTGCACGATGGCCAGGATCAAAGCCCCGATACCCGCGCCGATCACCGAGCCATAGCCCCCGCTCAGCAGGCAGCCGCCGATCACCGAGGCTGCGACGGCCTCGAGCTCCTTACCCTGCCCCTGGAGTACGTTCGCCGAGCCCAGGCCCATCACCTGGATCGCGGCCACCAAAGTTGCTGCTGCCGCGGTGAGCATGAAGAGGGTGATCTTCACCCGGCGCACCGGAACCCCCACGTTGCGGGCGGCGGTAGGGTCACCCCCGGCCCCGAAAATCCAGTTGCCAAAAGGGGTTCGCAGCAGCACCCAGCTCAACACCAGCGTCGCCGCCAACCACCACCACACCGCTGCCGGAAGCCCCAATAAAGCGCCGGTGAACAGGAAGCTCAAGGGGTCCTTGGCCAGCGAATCCCCCAGCCCCGAGACGATGGTGAGCTTGGTGATCAGCTTGGTAAAGCCGATGTTCGCGCCCGAGAGGATGAACATCATCGCCAGGGTCACGATGAAGGAGGGCAACCCGGTTCGCAGCACCAGCCAGCCGTTGAAGTAACCGATCAGCAGGGCAAAGCCAAGGGTGATCACCAGGGAAAAGGAGATGGGCAAGCCCCCGTAATCGGGGTGGCTCAGAATGGCCATCATGACCGCCGCCACCCCGATCATCGAGCCCACCGAGAGGTCGAACTCACCCCCGATCATCAGCAAGGCTACCGCCGCCGCCAGGATGCCCAGCTGTGCGGCGACCTCGAGGTAGTTGCGCGTGCCGGCCCAGGTCAGGAAACCGCTATCCCCCGCGGCAATCGCGAAAAAACCGAACACCACGATCAGGCCCGCGATCGAACCGAGCTCAGGGCGCAGCAATAGTCGCTGCCAGAGGCTTATGGGCCGCAACCGCTCGTCCTGTGTTCTCACCGCCATGCTTTCACTCCCCGAATGCTCTTCTGGAAAAAGAGGCCCCCAACAGCCTTCGTTGGGGGCCTCGAAGCCGCAAAAGCTCCACCCAACCGGCGCCAGCGACTCAGCGGATGCCCTTCTTGCTCAGGTCGATCACCTGGGCGGCGTTCTCGGGGGTGACGAAGCCCGGCCCGGTGAGGATGACGTTGTTGGCCGGCAGCAGGCCATAGCGGACGTAGTTGGCCAGGATCACGATGGGCAAGTAGCCCTGCAGCCACTGCTGCTGGTCGATGGCAAAAGCCATCTTCTTCTCGCTCAGCGCCTTGAGCACCGCAGGCGAAAGGTCGAAGGTGCCAAAGACCAGCTTCTTGCCCTCGATGGCCTGCAACACGGGCTCGGCAGCCGTAGGGCCAAGGGTCAGCACGCCGTCGATGGTGGGGTCCTTCTGCAAGGCGGCGGCGACTGCGTTCCTGATGCCCGTAGGATCGCCGATCTTCACGGGAATCACGTTGGGCTTGATCCCCAGCCCATCAAAGAACCCTTTGCAGCGAAGGTCGAGCGCAACGTTGCCGACTTCCTGGTTGATGCAGATGGCGTTCTTCACGCCCGCCGCCTTCATGCGCTTGCCCGCCCCCAGACCGGCTTCGTACTCGGTCTGGCCCACGTGAAGCAGCACACCTAGCTTCTCGGCCACGTCGGAGCCGGAGTTCATCGAGACGACCGGGATGCCCGCCTTCACCGCGGCGGTGATCGACCTTTCCAGGGCTTTGGCGTCGGGAATCGAAACCACGATCGCATTGGGCCTGGAAGCCACCGCAGCGTCGATGAGCTGGGCCATGCGCACCATGTCAAAGGTTTCGGGCGCTCGGTACTCCACCCGCACATTCATGTCTTTGGCCGCCTGGTCCACCCCGTTCTTGACCACCGACCAAAAGGGGTCAGCCGCCTGCCCGTGGGAGACCACGACGATGCGAATCTGCTGAGCCATGGCCAGGCCCATCCCCATCACCAACAGCGCACCCAACAGCAATTTCTTCATACCCATACCTCCCCCGCCGGGACACAGAAAAACACCTCCCAGACCTAACCCGTCACTGGTTAGCCACAGGATGCTCTCCTAAGACCGTCGGCGGCGACCGTTAGACTCTCAGGTCAGCGGTATTGTAAGCGCGGCATATTTCGTTTGTCAATCATTCTTGGGTCTTAATGAAAGCGAAACGAAGAAAAAAGTTTCGTATTAGAAAGTTGAAATCCCCTACTCCGACTTGGCCTCTCGCCCCATCAACGCCGAGAGCACCTCGAGCGGCTTCTCGCCCCGGTAAATCACCCGCCAGACCGCTTCGGTGATGGGCATCTCCACCCCCGAGCGCTGCCCCCACTCGTGCAGGGCCTTGACGGTGTAGATACCCTCGACGACCTGCTTGCTGGCCTCGAGTTCCCGCAATGTAGCCCCGCGGGCGATCCTCTCTCCGGCCCCGCGGTTGCGCGAGTGCAGGCTGGTGCAGGTGGCGATCAGGTCACCCAGACCCGAAAGCCCGTAAAAGGTTTCGCTCTGCGCCCCCTGGGCGACCCCGAAGCGCACGATCTCGCGCAGGGCGCGGGTCATCAGTGAGGCCTTAGCGTTGTCGCCCAGCCGCAAGCCATCCACCATGCCCGCCGCCAGAGCGATGACGTTCTTGAGGGCTCCGCCCAGCTCCACCCCCACGAGGTCGTTGCTGGTGTAGACCCGAAAGCTGGGGCCGCTAAGGATCTTCTGCACCCACCGGGCTAGTTCGGCGTCGGAGGCGGCTACTACCGAGGCGGCGGGCTGGAAGCGGGCGATCTCCTCCGCCAGGTTGGGGCCTGAGAGGGCGGCCACGCGCTCCACTCCCGTCACCTCAGCGATGACCTGGCTCATGCGGGTGAGGCCGCAGTCGGTGTGGGCCAATCCCTTGGTGAGCGAGAGATAGGCCGGGGCCCTGGGCATGGGGGCGAGCGTTTCGGCCAGCGCCCTCGAGGGCACCGCCACCACCGCCAAAGCCGCGCCTTCGAGCGCTTCGGCGGCATGGGAGGTGGGCTGCAGGTTGGCGGGCAGGGCGATCCCCGGCAGGTACTCCCGGTTCTCCCGCATGGCCAGCATGGCCTCGGCCTGCTCCCTTCGGCGGGCCCACAGCGCTACCTCGAGGCCCTTTTGCGCCATCAGCAGGGCAATCGCCGTACCCCAGGCCCCCGCGCCGATGACCGCGACCTTGCCCGAGGAGGAGGTGGAGGGATCGCTCATCGCCCCAGAAGCACCACGATCTCCAAAGCCTCGTACCAGGCGCCTATGAGCAGGAAGAAGCCACCCAGATAGACCATCAGGCCCACCGCCCGCAACCCCGGACGAAAGCCCTCACCGCGCAGCACCCTGCCCGCCAGCACCATCCCCCCAAAAGTGCCCAGGATGTAAGCCTGCAACTCGATGATCAGCGTGGGCACATGGGCCAGGAAGGCTACGGTGGGGAAGAGCGCCGGGCTCAGGGCGAAACCGAAGAAGAAGTAGCGGAAGGCGTTGATGAGCAGGGCCGGGACCCCCAACAACAGCCCTGGCATGGCGGTGGTGAGCACCAGGCCGCGGGTGAAGTTCCAGTAGAAGATCAGCAGGGCGAACTCGAGCACCCCGCCCCTTACGCCCCCCTCCCCGATGCCGATCTGCTCGAGGGCGCCACCCACCAGCCGCTGCACCAAGCCCGCCATCTCGGGCGAGGCGTAGGCCGCCAGGGAGCCCAGGATGAACAGTCCGTAGAGCACGGCGTTGAGCGTGAGGTACAACCGGGCGTGAGCGCGCACCAGGGCCCAGCCCTCGCGCCACCACTGCGCCAGGATGCCCCCACCCCGCAGGGCCAGCACCCAGCCCAGCGACACCAGGACGAACACCCCCCAAGTCACCGGGCTCTCGATCCACGGCGGGAGTTGCCCCCCGGCGGGCACCCAAGTGATGCGGGTTGGCTCGCCGTTTTTTAACAGCACCCGCACTTCGCCGGTCTGCTCGCCTACGCTGGCCGGGAAGCTCACCACGCTGCCCCGCGTGCTCTCTTCCGCCAGGGGCGACTCGAGGTTGACCTCGAGCCCCTGCGGCGGGGGCGGGAAGGCGATGTAGCGCTCGAGGATGCGCACCGACTCCTCGGCGGGCTTGCCGAAGGCCTGGCTAGGGTCTACGGTATACTTCCCGGCCTGCCACTCCTGAACCGCCTGCCTCGCGGCCTCGATCTCTTCACCATGGGCCAGGGAAAAACCAAGGCTGAGGGTAAAGAGCAAGGCAAAAAGCAAGCCCAGGCCGCAGCGGGTGAGGAGGGAGCAGCTACTCAGCCCTCGCCGCCCCGCCCTCGGCAATAAAGCTTCGACGTTGTGTGTTGGGTATTGAGCCTTCGGCACGGTCATATCTCTCGTAAGGGTACCCCCTGGCGGCACAGCGGACAGTCGCTTGGATCATAGGTGGGGAACTCGAGGGCGGTGAGGGCCCTGAAGGGCACGCCGAAATCGGCCTGGCCCCCGCTGCGGTCCACGATGGCCCCCACCCCCACGCACACTCCCCCCTTGGCTTCGGCGGCCCGGATGGCCCGCTGCACCGAGCCCCCCGTGGTGATCACGTCCTCGACCGCCAGGAACCGGTCACCGGGGTGAATGGTGAGCCCTTCGCGTACGTACATCCCGCCCGCGCCGTCCTTCTCGGCGAAGAGCGAACGCACCCCCAGGGCCCGCGCCACCACGAAGGCCAGCGTCACCCCGCCCATCGCCGGGCCGATCACGAACTCCAGCCCCACGTCCTCGAACAGCTTACCAATCGCCTCCCCGATGGCCTCGGCATACAGGGGGTGCTGCATCAGGGTGACCGATTGCAAAAACATCGGCGAATGCCGCCCGCTCCTGAGCAGGAAATGGCCCTCGTGCAGGGCTCCGGTCTCGCGGTACATCTGAAGCACGTCCATCAGGCTCTATGCTAAGGGGCACACAGTTTGCCACGGGAGGTGAAGAAGGGGCGTCTTGTGTACGACGCAGGACGTACGACCTGCGTTGAGGCACCCAGCGAGGGACTGCGACGGCTTGGGGAGCGGCCTCGAGCCGATGAGAACCCCTCACCACAGCCGGGGCTGGTGCACCCCAGGCACCCGGAAGTGCTCGGTGGTGAGCCGGTAGGCAGGCTTGGGCAACCCCGCCTTGCGGCAGGCGGCGCGAAAGAGCTGGCGGATCTGGTCGGCAAATACACCCTCGCCGGTCATGCGGTAGCCGAAGCGGGGGTCGTTGAGCTGGCCACCCCGCATAGCCCGGATGCGCCCGAGCACCTTCTCCTTGCGCTCGGGGTAGTGGCGGGAGAGCCAGTCGGTGAAGAGCTCCTTGAGCCCGTAGGGTAGATGCACGACGGTGTAGGCGGCCCACCTGGCGCCGGCCTGGGCCGCCTCGCGGATCAGCGCGGGGATCTCGTGGTCGTTGAGGCCGGGGATGATGGGCGCGGTCATCACCCCCACCTGCACCCCGGCGCTCGCCAGGGCCTCGATGGCCGCCAAGCGGCGCCTGGGCGCCGAGGTGCGCGGCTCCATCAGCCGCCGCAGTTCCTCGTCGAGGGTGGTGAGCGAGATGCCCACCGACACGCAGCGGTAGCGGGCCATCTCCACGAGCAGGTCGAGGTCGCGGGTGATGAGGTAGTTCTTGGTGACCATCCCCACGGGGTTACGGAACTCGAGAAAGACCTCGAGGCAGCGGCGGGTGAGCTCGAAGTGGCGCTCGGCCGGCTGGTAGATGTCGGTCACACCGCTGAACATCACCACCTGCGGCTGCCAGCGCGGGTGCGCGAGTTCCTTGCGCAGCAGCTCGGGCGCGTCGGTCTTGACCATGATCTTGCTCTCGAAGTCCAGGCCCAGGGAGAAGCCCAGGTATTCGTGTGTGGGCCGGGCATAGCAATACACGCAACCATGCTCGCACCCGCGGTAGGGGTTGATGCTGACCTTGGCCCCCACGTCGGGGGAGTCGTTGCGGGCGAGGATCGAGCGGGAATGGTCCTTGAAATACTGGGTTTGTGGCTTGATCGCCTCGGGCTCGAAGCAGTCGTCGTGCGGGTCGAGGGTGACCTGCAGCCGCTCGAAGCGGTTGGAGGGGTTGGAGGCTGCGCCACGCCCGACGATGCTGGGGTGAGGGTGGTCGGGGAAGCCCATGGAATAAATGGTAGCATATTGTGAGTCAAAATTTTGCTATTGGCGTAATGAGCCCTCCCAGGAACCTGGGCCAGCCTGAGCCGGGTGGTTTTCAAAGCGACGGGGTGGGTGCGCTGAGCGCGCTCAGGTAGGCCTCGGCCTGGGCCACGGCGGCCTCGAGCTGCGGCTTTCCCCCCGGATAGTACAGCGCCCGACTGGCCGAGTTGAGCAGCCCGGCTCCCCGCAGGGGTTGCCCACCCTGAGCCCCCAGGCCGGGCAGGAGGAAGGGGGAGCGGGGCATGGCCGAACGCAGTTCGTCCACCTGCTCGGGATAGGTCGCCCCCACTACCGCCCCCACCCGGCTCCACTCCCCCACCCGACAGCGCTCGGCCTGCGCGGCCACCCAGCCAGCCACCGCCTGGGAGAGCCTGCGCCCGTCGGCCAAGCGCAGGTCCTGGAGGAAGCCCGAACCGGGGTTGGAGGTCTTGACCAGCACGAACAGCGCGCCGCGGCTGCCCAAGGCGGCCTGGAGGAAGGGTTCCAGGGCGTCCTCGCCTAGGTAGGGGTTGACGGTGAGGGCGCTGCCGGGATAGGCCTCGAGGTAGGCCCTGGCGTAGGCCTCGGCGGTAGAACCGATATCTCCGCGCTTGGCATCGAAGATCACCGGCAGGGCCAATACCCGTGCTCCAGCCACCAACTCGTGCATCAGCGCGAAGCCCTCCGGCCCCAGCGCTTCGAAGAAGGCTGCTTGGAACTTGACCGCACACAGCCTGGCGGCCAAGGCTTCCATCAGCTCGAGGGTGTAACGGCGGATGTGCCGCAGGGGCGATTCGCGAACCCCCTCTACCCGGTGTAGCTCGGGGCGGGGGTCAACGCCCAAGACCAGCGGGGGGCGCTGCAAGACTTCTTCGACGAAATCAAAGACCACGCCCCCATACTAAGCACTCTCCGCTTGGTTTTCCCTCATCCGGGGCTCTTACGGGAAGCTTCGCGTCTTGGAGCGTGCCGACAAACGCTTCCCGTGGGGTACTTAATACACCGTCGCATAGATACCTGTACGACGCTGTACTTAATCGCTCCTCAGTTGCCTCAGTGCCTCGAACAAGGCGATGCCCACCGCCACCGAGACGTTGAGCGATCGCACCGGGCCGGGCATGGGGATGCTCACTCCGGGAAACTGGCGCAGGATTTCCTCGGGCAGGCCGCGGGTTTCGGGGCCAAAGAGCAAGTAGTCGCCGGGCTGGTACCCAACGTCGGTGTAGGGCTGCCGGGCTTTAGAGCTGAAGGCCCACACCCTCGCCCCCGCTTCCAACTGCTCGACGAAATTTGCCCAGGAGTCGTGCAGCACGTAATGCACGTGAGGCCAGTAGTCCAGGCCGGCCCGCTTGAGCCTGGGATCACTCGACCAGCGGAAGCCAAAGGGACGGATCAGGTGCAACTCAGCCCCTGCCGCAGCGCAGGTGCGAGCGATGTTGCCGGTGTTTTGCGGAATGTCGGGCTGGTAGAGCACCACGCGCAACATAGGCCCACTATAGCCGCCGGTCGATAGCCATCAGGCCACCTCTACGTCGATAATTACAGCTCTCCAAGCACCGACGGCCTTTTCCGGCTTCCTGTCCCTCCATAAGCACTTTTTACCCCAATCGAACCAGAAGCGCCCTATCCTCATGTTAGGATACCCGCAGGGAGTAACGTGCTAGGGGCTGAACTTTTGCTTTGCGTAATAGCTCTGGGATTTGGGTTATTGCTTCTGCGCGAAGCAAGGCGTCGGCCCGTCTGGCAGGGAGCGGCGTGGGGTTTGTTGCTGTGGGCTTTGGAGGAGCTAACCTGGTGGGTTCAGCGCAGCCAGGGCTTCGGTGCGGTAATCACCCCCGCCGACGTGTTTTTCTACGCAGGAGCGGCCAGTTGGATGACCACCCTCATCCGCCTCGAGGTGCGGGCCACCCCGCGCTGGGTCTTGTTGCTGGTGCCCGCCTTGCTGCTCTGCACGGTCGCTCTGCTGGCCCGCCCTTCGGCCCTGCTCTCCGCGGTAGTCTCGTCGCTGGATCTCCTGCTCATGATCTTCGCCCTGCCGGTGCTCGAGCCCGCCCTGCGAGGTCAGGCCTCGGTGGGGCGCTTACTGCTAGGTCTGGGGATCTTCATGCGGGTGAGCGTGCACAGTGCGTACTACTGGCTGGGGCAACCCGCGCTGGGCATGTTGGACTTCAGCATGTGGGGCAGCAGCTACGCCCTCATGGGCCTGGGGGCCTACCTCGAGGCACGTGATCTAGAGCGGCAGGCGAGATTCTGGCCCTACTTGCTGGGCATCGCCAGCACCCTGGGAGTTTATCTGCTGTTCATCCACACCGCCAGCCTGCTGTACCCGTCGATGCTGGTCGAGGCAGCGCTGTTGGCGGCTTACCCCCTGCTGGTGATCGTGCTGGCCTTTTCGGGCTTGCTCTACCGCAAGCGCCAGTGGGCCGAGGAGAGATTGGAGCGCTGGACCTCGCTATTGGAGCGGCTGGGTGAGCTGGAGGCCGGGGTACAGACCACCCAAAACCTCGGGGCAGCCGGGTTGATGCAGCGCGTGCTGGATGCCCTGCAGCCGGTATTCCCTCACCTGGTGGGCATCGAAATCCGCAACCGCGAATCCGTGCGGGTGGGAAAGGTCACACTTTACGCCAAGCATTTTCCCCTCTACGCCCATGAAGCCGAGGGGCGGCTGTACTTCGAACACACCCCCAGCCCCTCCGACGCCCACGACCTCGAGGTGCTGGGCCCCTTCGTGGCCGAGAAGCTGCGCTCGGCGCTGTCGCTGGAAGAGTGGCGCCACCGCGCCCTCACCGACCCCCTCACCGGCCTACTCAACCGCCGGGGGCTCGAGCGCCAGATTCCCCGCCTGATCGAGCTCTGCCACACCAGTCAGCGCCCTCTGAGCGTGGCCATGCTCGACCTCGACCACTTCAAGCGCATCAACGACACCTACGGCCACCCGGTGGGCGACCGGGTGCTGCAAACCCTGGCCGGGGTGCTGCGCCGCCACCTGCGCACCGAGGACCTGGCGGTGCGCTGGGGGGGCGAGGAGTTCGCCCTGTTCCTCTACGGGGCAGGGCTGGAGGAGGCCCGGCGGGTGCTCGAGCGCATCCGGGCCGAGCTGGGGGCGCTGGAGGTCGAGCCCATCTCCTGGAACATCACCCTCTCGGCGGGCCTCACCGGGGGTGGCATCCCCACCTCGGAGGGCTTGCTCGAGGCCTGGGTCCTCCAAGCCGACTGGACCCTGCTGCAGGCCAAGGAGGCTGGCCGTAACCGGGTGATGGTCACCGAAGCCCCGCGCAGCCAGGATCTCGAGCCGCGCAGGACGACTTTGCAGTAGACAGAGGCAATAGTAGACCAGAGGACAAATGCGCCTCAAGGGCGGTAGATATGCTGATTTTTGGAGGAAGCTATGCCCGTACGTACCTCGGAAGCTGTCTGGCAGGGCACCCTCAAGGAGGGTAAAGGCCACCTCAAGCTGCAAAGCGGGGTTTATGAAGGCCCCTACACCTACGCCTCGCGCTTCGAAAACGCGCCCGGCACCAACCCCGAGGAGCTGATCGGGGCCGCCCACGCGGGCTGCTTCGCCATGTTCCTCTCGGCCTTGCTGACCAACAACGGCTTCACCCCCGAGCGCCTGCACGCCAGCTCCAGCGTTCACCTGGGCGAAGGGCCCACCATCACCAAGATCGAGCTGCGGCTCGAAGCCAAAGTTCCCGGCCTCTCCGAGGAGAAATTCCAGGAGCTAGCCCAGGAGGCCAAGGCAAAGTGCCCCGTCTCGAAGGCGCTGGCCGCCGTACCCGAGATCACGCTCGAGGCCAGGCTCATCTAAGCGGAGCGAGGAGAAGGTTCAAAGGATAGCTACCGGCTTTCATCCACATTTACCCCCGTTGGAACCCCGCTGCGGCTGAGCTGAACCAGCGCCGTCCGCAAGGCTTCGATGGCCTTGAGGAACTCGGGGATCTCCACGTGCTCGTAGGGGGTGTGGTCGAGGGTAGAATCGCCGGGTCCGTAGGCGATCATGGGGGCCGACCAGTGGGGGGCCAGCACGTTCATGTCGCAGGTGCCGGTCTTGTACTTGAACACCGGGGTTCCCCCCACCTGGCGGATGCCCAGGCGCATGGCGCGGGTGAGGGGGGTGTCCTTGGGGCCTACGTAGGGCACCTCGCGCCCGGAGAACACCAGGTCGATGGTGGGGGGAGCATAGGCCAGCAGGTGCCGCACCGCGTCCTCGGGCTGCAGGCGGGGGGGTAGGCGCAGGTCGAAGAACATTTCGGCCACCTGCTCGAGCTCGGCCGGTTCGATGCGGAAGTCGCGCAGGGTGTACTGGATCTGGTGAAAGGCCCCCTGGCCCACGTTCATGGCCTCGACCCAGGCCTTGATGGAGGTGAAGTAGCTGATGAGCTCCTCGGCGGCGTTGGGTTCGTGGTGTGCGGAGTGGAAGTGATCCTTTTGGCGGCGAGCCTTGACCAACAAGCGGCCCTTGTAGCCCAGGGTGATGCCCTGCCAACCGGAAGGCTCCCCGATCACCACGTAATCGGGCTCGAGCTTGTCGGCCACGTAGCGGGCCCCCTTGGAGCTAGGGGCCTCCTCCTCGGTGGCTCCAACCAGGTGCACGGTGATCTGGCTTTTGAGTTCCTCCGGCAGCCCCGCCGCCGCCAGCACGAAGCTCACGAAGGGGCCCTTGGCGTCCACCGAACCCCGCCCGAAGAGCTTGTCCCCCTCCACCCGCACCGGGACCACCCCGGCCACGGTGTCGATGTGGCCCAGCAGCACAACCTGCAAAGGGCCGTGTCCCCAGGTCCCACGGGCGTTTTCGGCCTCATCCACCCAGGCTTTGAGGCCTAAGCGCTCCATGCCATGAACCAGGTATTGCGCCACCAGGCGCTCCGACCCCGAGGGCGAGGGGATCTCGAGCGCCCCCTTGAGAAACTCCAGCGCTTCCATAGGCCGCCTCACCCCACCTGCTCTGCCTTGGGGCTCCAGGCCAGCACCTCGCGCACCGCCTCCACGACCCGCGCAAGGTCGGCCTGCTCGATGACCAAGGGCGGCAAAAAGCGGATCACGTTAGGCCCGGCCTGCAAGGTGAGGACGCGGTGCTCGCGCTCGAGGCGCTGGATGTAGGGCGCGCTCTTCTCCTTGAGCTCCACGCCAATCATCAGACCCAGGCCGCGCACCTCGCGCACCTTAGGCGAGCCGATGGAACGCAGTTGCTCCATGAACCACGGGCCAAGCTCGGCGGCGCGTTCCCACAGGCGGGTGCGCTCGAGGTAGCCGATCGCCGCCACCCCCGCGGCCATCGCCAGCGGGTTGCCGCCGAAGGTAGTGCCATGACCGCCCTTGGGCATCTTGTCGGCCACCGCGTCGGTCATGACCATGCAACCAATGGGCACACCCCCGCCCAGGGCCTTGGCCATGGTGAGGATGTCGGGCACGACGCCGAAGTGCTCGAAGGCCCAGCGCTTGCCGGTACGGCCCATACCGGTCTGGATCTCGTCGAGGACCAGCAGGCAACCGCGCTCGGACGTAACCTGGCGGGCGGCCTGGAGGAACTCCGCCGTCGCCGGGCGCACCCCCCCCTCGCCTTGGACGGGCTCGAGGAAGACCGCCGCCGTGTGCTCGTCCACCGCAGCCTTCAGGGCCTCGACGTCGTTGTAGGGGATGAACACCACCTCGTGGCCGTAGGGACCGAAGGGCTCGCGGTACTTCGGCT
This sequence comes from Calidithermus timidus DSM 17022, assembly GCF_000373205.1. NCBI lineage: Bacteria > Thermotogati > Deinococcota > Deinococci > Thermales > Thermaceae > Calidithermus > Calidithermus timidus. Next base: position 198,099 of record NZ_KB890698.1, on the reverse strand, counting down.
CGTACGACAACGCCACCGCACCCAGGGTGCGACCCGAGAAGCCGCGCATGGCCGCAACGAATCTGCGCTTGCCCGTAGCCATCATGGCGAACTTGAGCGCTGCCTCGTTGGCCTCGGTGCCCGAGTTACAGGGGAACACCCGCCGCAAGGAGGGGGGCAGGATACCGGTGATGGCCGCGTAAAACTCGGCCCGCTTGTCGTTGGGCAGGGTCTGGGGCATCACCATCAGCGTAGCCGCCTGTCGCTGCACGGCCTCGACCACGTGGGGATTGGAGTGCCCCAGGTTGGCCACCCCGTAGCCACCCACGCAGTCGATGTACTCGTTGCCCTCGCTATCCCACACGCGAGCACCCTCACCCCGCACGATCACCACGTCGTGCTTGTTGTACACGCCGGAGTCGTGGGTCTTCTCCACCTCGAGCCAGTTCAGCGCCGTCTGCATGCTCCCTCCATTCTACGTTCGCCTCCCCAAACAAAAACCCGGCCCATGCGAAAGGGCCGGGAGCAGGGTTCAAAGCCTATAGGGCCTAACCCACCTCCCGTCGCACGGGTTTGCGCGAGGACACGAACATGCCGGGCTCAGGCTAAGACTTTCTACACCTCCTGTCAAGCACCGCTACGTGCTAAGGCCTCTTTTGCCGCTGGGAACTCAGCCAAAGCCGCGCCCTGCTTAGGATGGCAGAAAGGGTGTTCGTGTATTTACATAGCCATCGCCATCGCGCACTTTCATCAGGTTGAAAGGCCCATATCCATTGCATATAATCACAGCGCATCTTTCAATGCCAGGCGGGCTCGAGGGGTTGACTCACACCGCTTCAGCGCTCAAATGCTTCGTGTCCGTGCTGGTGCGGATGCTACAAGCCAAGGAGGAATCATGAACCGTCGTGAAATGCTGAAAAAAGCCGGTGTAGCTGTGGCGGCAAGCTCGGTGTTCGGGCCCGTCTACGCCCAAGCTGCTCCCACCATCCGCTGGCGTCTGGCCAGCAGCTTCCCCAAGAGCCTCGACACCATCTTCGGGGCGGCGGATATTTTGGCCGAGCGGGTCAGCCAGCTCACCGACGGCAAGTTCCAGATCCGCGCCTTTCCTGCCGGCGAGATCGTTCCGGGCCTGCAGGTGCTCGATGGAGTGCAGCAAGGCACTGTTGAGGTGGGCCACACTGCGATGTACTACTACGTGGGCAAGAGCCTGGCCATGGCTTTCGACGCTGCCCTGCCTTTCGGCCTCAACGCTCGCCAGCAGAACGCCTGGTGGTACTACGGTGGCGGCGTGGAGGCCATGCGGCAATTCCTGGTCGACTTCAACGTGATCAACTTCCCCGGCGGCAACACCGGAGCCCAGATGGGCGGCTGGTGGCGCAAGGAGGTCAACAGCCTGGCCGACCTCAAGGGCATCAAGATGCGCATCCCCGGCATCGGCGGCCAGGTCTGGAGCCGGCTGGGCGTGGTGCCCCAGGCCATCGCCGGCGGCGAGATCTACCCGGCGCTCGAGCGCGGCACCGTGGACTCCGCCGAGTGGGTGGGCCCCTACGATGACGAAAAACTCGGCTTCTACAAGGTGGCCAAGTTCTACTACTACCCCGGCTGGTGGGAACCCGGCCCCGGCCTGTCCTTCATCGTCAACCTCAACGAGTGGAAGAAGCTGCCCAAGGACTACCAGATGGCCTTCGAGACCGCGGCGGCCGAGGCCAACGTCCACATGCTGGCCAAGTACGACGCGCAGAACCCGCCCGCCCTGCAGCGCCTGCTCAAGAACGGGGTCAAGCTGCGCAAGTTCTCCAACGAGATCCTCAAGGCCGCCCAGAAGGCCGCCTTCGAGATCTACGAGGAGGAAGCCGCCAAGAACGCCTCGTTCAAGAAGATCTACACCCCCTGGAAGAAGTTCCGCGATGAGAGCTACCGCGAGATGGCGGTGCAGGAGCTGGGCTACGAGCAGTTTGCCTTCCCCGGCATTTGATCCTGTAGTGGCAAGAACCCCCGCCCAAAGGCGGGGGTTCTTGCGATGGGCGCTATTTGGCCAACCAATTCGTCACCAACCAAGGGTTGAACAGCACGATCAGCACCATGATGACCTGGATCACCACGAAGGGCACCGCGCCCCAGTAGATGTCGCTGGTCTTGAGGCTGGGAGGGGCCACGCTACGCAGGTAGAAGAGTGCGAAGCCGAAGGGCGGATGCATGAAGGAGGTCTGGAGGTTCACGCCCAGCATCACCCCGAACCAGTAGAGCCCCATCTTGTAGTCCTGCGGATAAAGGCCCTCCATGATGCCCGTCACCGCCGGCAGGATGAGGGGGATGATGATGAAGGCGATCTCGAAGAAGTCGAGGAAGAAGGCGATGAGGAAGACCAGCAGGTTGAGCACCAGCAAGAAGGCGATGGGGTTGTCGGGGAGGGCGGTCTCGAGCAGGTTCTCCACCCAGCGGTCACCGTCCACGCCCACGAAGACCAGGCTGAAGATGCGCGAGCCCACCAGGATAAAGGTCACGAAGGAGGTCAGCCGCGCAGTGGACTCCATGGCCTGCAGCAGCACCTTCAGGCTCAGCCGACGGCGGGCCAGGGCCAGCACCAGAGCCCCCACCGCGCCCATCGCCCCCCCCTCGGTGGGGGTAGCGATGCCCAGGAAGATGGTGCCCAGCACCAGGAAGATCAGCACCAAAGGCGGGATCATCACCGTGAGCACCCGCCAAGCCAGCTGGGCGCCCCGATGGGTGCGGGCCTCCTCGGGCAGGCCGGGCACGGCCTTGGGGTTAATCAGGGCCACCAAAACCACGTAGACCAGGTAGAGCCCGGTGAGGATGAAGCCAGGGACGAAGGCCCCCCGGTACATGTCGCCCACGCTCACGCCGAGCTGGTCGGCCATGATGATGAGCACCAGACTGGGCGGGATGATCTGGGCCAGGGTGCCCGAGGCCGCGATCACCCCGGAGGCGATGCGCGGGGAGTAGCCGTGGCGCAGCATCACCGGCAGTGAGATCAGGCCCATCGCGATGACCGAAGCCGCCACCACACCGGTGGTGGCGGCCAGCATCGCCCCCACCAGGATCACCGCAAAAGCCACGCCCCCCCGCAGCCGCCCGAAGAGCTGACCCACGGTGTCCAGCAGTTCCTCGGCCATGCCGGAGCGCTCGAGGATCAACCCCATGAAGGTGAAGAAAGGGATGGCCAGCAGGGTCTGGTTCTTGAGGGTGTCGAAGATGCGCAAAGGGATATTTTGCAGGAACACCGGCTGGATAAAGTCGTACTGCACCCCGATCCAGCCGAAGAGCAGCCCCACCGCGCCCAGGCTGAAGGCCACCGGGTAGCCCAGCAGGAGAAAGACCACCAGGCCCACAAACATCAGCGGGGCCATCACTTCGAAGCTCACTGCCCATCCTCCTTCTGATCGTTTTGCTCGACGATTGCCTTGACCTCCTGAACCTCGGCTTCTTCCTCGGTCATGTACTGTGGGATCTCCAGATGCCCCGTGAGCATGGCTATGCGCTTGATCAGCTCGGAGATGGCCTGCAAGAACAGCAGGGCGAAGGCGATGGGCAACACCAGCTTGATGGGCCAGTAGGGCAGCCCCCCAGCGTCTGGGGACATCTCGCGGATGCTGATGGAAGCGCGCACCCAGGGCAAGGTGGTGAGGAAGATAACCACGGTGGTAGGGATCAGGAAGAAGAGCGTGCCCAGCAGATCCACCCAGACCTTCAACCTAGGTGGGTACTTGCCGTAGAGTACGTCTACCCGCACGTGGCCGTTCTTCTGCAGGGTGTAGCTGGCGCCGAGCAAAAAGATCAGGCCATACATGAACCACTGCAACTCGAGCCAGGCGTTCGAGCTGATCTTGAGTCCGTAGCGCATCACCGCATTGCCCGCCGCCACCAGCGTAACCAGGAGAATCAGCCAGATCACGCCACGGTTGATCCAGGTGTTCAGGCTGTCTATGACGCGCGATAAGCCAAGAAGTGCCTTCACAACCGCCTCCTCATAACCTTGTGCATTTCGTCGCCCGCCATCCTATTTGGCACGCACAGCCACGTCAACCGCCCGAGCTGGATGATCGGCCCCATCATAGGCATCTTCTCCCACAGGTCTGCTGCACTCGGAATGGAATATCTACACGCGTCGCAAGCATAAACATACCTTAGCCTCAACGGGCAGTCCGGATTCGGCTCACGAGCCAGGTTCCCGCAACGAAGCAGGCCGCCGCCGACAAGAACAGCAGGGTATAGCCGAGGCCGGGCACCTGAGCATTGAAGCGCTCCAGCATCCCCCCCAGGGCACCGGCCACCACCTGGGGCAGCACGATGGAGATCTGCCACAGGCCCATGTCGGTGGCGTGGGAGTGGGGGTCGCGCAGCACGTCCGAGACCAAGGCCCAGTCTACCGCCACGTAGGCGCCATAGAACACCCCAAACACCACCGAAAGCACCAGCAAGAGGTCGTAGCGGGGGAACAGGAGGATCAGCAGCACCGCCCCAGCTAGGCCCGCTCCCGCGAAATAGATGACCCGTTTGCGCCCCTGCCGGTCGGAGGCCCCTCCCGCCGGAATGGCCGACACCGCAGCGCCCAACGCGATCAACAACCCCAGCAAAGCCACCGCCTGGAAGGGCTCAGCGGCCAGCACCCGGCCAAAGGCCTGGAAGCTACGCACGACGTCCTCGAGGTAGAACTGCAGGTAGCTCTGCATGGCAAACACCGCCAACATCACCAAAAAACGCGTTCCCCAGACCCAGCGGAAGTCGGGGTTGCGCCAAGGGGATAGCAGGCTCGGAGCGAGGCCGCGCAGGCTGGGCTTGAGTCCCGGCACCTCGCCGACGCTGCGGATCACCAAGGCCGCTGCCGCCAGGTTCACCAGGGCGATGACGAGCAATTGGAGTTGCAGGTTGGGCAGCAGGAAACCCACCCCCCCAGCCAGCAGTTGGGCCGATACCTGCAGGGTACCCATCCATCCCGAAGCCACCCCGCGCCTCGAGCGGGCTACAAGGTCTGGGATCAGGGCCGAGTAGGGGCCGGTGGAGAGGTCGTCGGAGAGCTGGAGCAGTATGTAGGCCAGCAGCAGGTGGGTGTAGTTAGGTGCGAAGGCCATCCAGAGCAGGGCCACTGCCGTCAGCACCGCCCCGATACCCAAAAAAGGCATCCGCCGACCCACCCGATCCGACAGATAGCCAAACAGCGGCGGCCCCATCAGCGCCAGTGCGATGGTGATGGCATAGATGAGCCCCAGCCGGGCCGCTCGCTCGGTCTCGGGAACCAGGCGATCTACCAGGGCCGGGAGCAATACCAGGGGAATCAGGAACCACTTGAAGCTGGTGGCGAACCAATAGGAGGAAAGGATCGCGAACCAGGGGGTCGTATTGGCTGACATTTGAGGTTCAGTATACGAAGCCCAGGACACCGCCTTCCCTCAAGTTGACACTCCCTAGGCCCTGTGCTACCCTATTGGACGCATTTGGGCGCGTAGCTCAGTTGGATAGAGCGACTGACTACGGATCAGTAGGTCGTGGGTTCGAATCCTGCCGCGCCCGCCAGAGAAAAACCCCTCAGGAACGAGCTTTCGGGCTCTGAGCTGAGGGGTTGTTTTTGATGCGACCGTCCTATGATGGGCGCGGCCGGCGCCCTCACCGGCACCGACCTAGGGCTCGAGGGCAAGTGCCCCAGCGGCTGGGCCTTGAAGCGCGACCCCTTCCTGCTCGAGACCAGCGTCCCCGGCAGCGAAGATGCCGGGGACGTAGGCGAGGCTGCGATCAGCAAACCGGGGTCTTGCGTGAGATGTACGACCCTACTCGACCGTCACGCTCTTAGCCAGGTTGCGCGGCTGGTCCACGTCTCGCCCCAGCAGCACCGCGGTCTCGTAGGCCAGCAGTTGCAGGGGAACCACCGAGACCATGGGGGCCAGCAGGTGATGGGTGCGGGGCACGTAGATCACGTCCTGAGCGAAACGACGGACCTCGAGGTCGCCCTCGGTGGCCACCGCGATCACCCGCCCGCCCCGCGCCCGCACCTCCTGGATGTTGGAGAGGGTCTTCTCGTAGATGGGACTCTCGGTGGTGAGCACCACCACCGGCAAGTGCTCGTCGATGAGGGCAATGGGGCCGTGCTTCATCTCGCCAGCCGGGTAGGCCTCGGCGTGGATGTAGCTGATCTCCTTGAGCTTCAAGGCCCCCTCGTAGGCGGTAGGGGCCTGGATGTGGCGGCCCAGGAAAAGGTAGTCGGCGGCCTGATGGTACTTTTCGGCGATGTGCGCAATCTCCTGGCGTTTTTCTAAGGTTTGTTCCACCAACCGGGGCATCTTGCGCAGCTCGCCCAAAAAGGCCCTGGCCTCTGCCTCTGGGAGGACGCCCCGAGCCCGGCCCATCCACACCGCCAGCATGGCCATCGCGCCCAGCATGGCCATGTAGGCCTTGGTCGAGGCCACCCCGATCTCGGGCCCGGCGTGGATGTAGAGTGTGTCGTCGACCTCGCGGGTGATGCTGCTGCCCTTGGCGTTGATCACGCCCAGCGTTCCCGCCCCCTTGCGCTTGGCCTCGCGCAGGGCCTCGAGGGTATCGATGGTCTCCCCCGACTGGCTGATGGCGATGACCAGGGTCCTGTCGTCTACCACCGGATCACGGTAACGGTACTCACTGGCCACATCGATCTCGACCGGCACGCGGGCCAGGCTTTCGATGAGGTACTTGCCCACCCAGCCCGCGTAGTAGGCCGTACCACAGGCCACGAGGTGGATCCGGTCGAAGCGGGTGGGATCAAGGCGCAAATCCAGCTCGACGCCCGCACGCGCCTCGGACAGACGCCCGCCCAGGGTGTTCTCCAGCGCGCGCGGCTGCTCGTAGATTTCCTTGAGCATGTAGTGGGGGTAGCCGCCCTTCTCGGCAGCCTCGAGGCTCCAGTCCACCTCCACCACTTCCCGCCGCACCTCGTTTCCTTGCAGGTCGGTGACCCTGACGCCCTCCCGGCTCACCACCGCCATATCGCCGTCGTGCAAGAAGATCACCCGGCGGGTGTAGGGCAGCAGGGCGGGCACGTCGGAGGCTACGAAGTTTTCCCCTTCCCCCAGGCCGATCACCAGTGGGCTCACCGTGCGGGCCACCACGATCTCCTCGTGGTCCTGGTGGGCCACCACCAACGCATAGGCCCCGTAGGCCTCCGAGAGGGCCAGCCGCACTGCCTCCACCAGGTCGCCCCGGTACTTCTCCTCGATCAGATGGGCCAGCACCTCGGAGTCGGTTTCCGAGCTGAAGCGGTGACCCCGCGCCAGCAGGCCCTCCTTCAGCGGCAGGTAGTTCTCGATGATGCCGTTGTGGATCACCGCGATCTGGCCGTCCTCGGTGGTGTGGGGGTGGGCGTTGGGGTCGTTGGGCGCCCCGTGGGTGGCCCAGCGGGTATGCCCGATGCCGAAGTGCCCCGGCAGCTTCTCGTCTTTGAGCACATCGCCCAGCACCGAGAGCTTGCCCGCCTTCTTGATCACCTCGAGCCTACCCCCCACCTTGACCGCAACCCCCGCCGAGTCGTAGCCCCGGTACTCCAGGCGCTTCAAGCCCTCCATCAACACGTCGGTAGCGTTCCTAAAACCCACGTATCCCACGATTCCGCACATAGTTCAGTTCCTCACCGCGCAGCACCCCCGGTGCTGCCATGTCATAAGACCCCCTGTGGGAGCCGCCGATGGCCATATCAGGACCAGACGCCTTAAACCCGCGGGCGCTCTCGCAAGGGGCCCGATGGGTCACCCCAAAGGACCGCCCCGCCATCTCGAGCCCAAATCTGGCGCTCTGGACCCACTGTAGGGTTTTTCTCGCGCATTCTCGACCCTGCGCCCGGTTTGTCCACCCCTCACGGTGATGGCTTTGCCTGACGCTTGCTGGAGCTTGCTCCAGACGGGAGGGAGGGGTCGCTCCCTGGTGGCATCCGCGGAATCCTTCGCTCTTTACCGGCTGGGTTCGATGCCGGATATACCCCATTGCACCGCTGTTCGTGCATTCGGGCTCCACCGCCGCGTAAGGTAGAAAGAAGTTTGAACTCGGTCTATCGTAACCACCCCTCTACCCCCTGCGCTCCCCGTGGTTCTCTACCACCCCTCCTTTCTACAGAGCCGTCTGTGACTGAATTTCTCGGGGTCCGACCGTGCGTCATGCCCAGGTCATGCCCAGATGGCAGTATAGCTTAAGACTTTTTGGGCCTGGAGCGTGAAAAAACTTGACATTTATGGCCTTGCATCGGTATGATGCCGCCGGATGTGCAAGGTGAGAAGTAGCTTAGCCCAATGAGGGGTGAGGTTTGCCTGCACATCTGGGAAGCGGAAAGGGTTAGCCAGAGAGAGGAAACGCGGCAACTCGCCTCAGGCTCATTCCCACCCCGCGACCCACAGTTCCAACCCCCACGAGGGGTGAGGAGGCTTATGAGGAAGAAGCTAGTCATCATGTTGGCCGGTCTCCTGACCGTGCTCTCCATGGGCTTCGGCGCAGCTCAGTTCTCCGACGTTCCCGCCGGACACTGGGCTCAGGAAGCCGTGGAGGCCATCACGGCTCGGGGGATCATCGTTGGTTTCCCCGACGGCACCTTCCGGGGCAACGAGAACCTGACCCGCTATCAGGCCGCCCTGATCATCTACCGCCTCCTGCAGCAGCTCGAGGCTGAGAAGGGCAAAGGGCCCACCACCGAGGCCGTGACGGCCATGACCGAGGAGGAGAAGGCCGCGCTGCAAAACGCCGTTCAGGAGCTGGCCGCCGAGCTGGCCGCCTTGGGCGTGCGCGTGTCGGCCCTCGAGGACAACGCCGCCACCAAGGATGACATCGCCGCCCTGCAGGCCCAGATCGACGAGCTGAAGGGTGCCCAGGCCCCCACCGGGGAAGCGATGGACCAGCAGGCCCTGCAAGACCTGGCCGACCGGGTGGAGGCCGCCTCCGTAGCTGCCGATACCGCCCTGGCCCAGGCCCAGGAGCTGGGTGGGCGTCTTGACGCCGTCGAAGGCGACGTGGCCGCGCTCAAGAGCGAAGTCGAGGCCAACGCCGACAGCATCTCGTCCCTCAACGAGCTGGCGGTGCTGCTGAACCAGGACGTGCTCTCCCTGCAGGACCGCGTGACCGCGGTGGAGAAGGCCCTGGCCGATCTCCAGGGTCAGCCGGCCATCGACCTCAGCCAGTACGCCACCCTCGAGGACGTCGCCGCGCTGCAGGAGTTCGCCTCGGCCCTGCGCACCGACCTCGTCTCCCTCTCCGAGAAGGTGAGCGCGCTCGAGACCGCCGTGTCGGGCTTGGACAAGCGCGTGGCCGCACTGGAAGGGTACAAGTTCACCCTCACTGGTAACCTGACCGCCCGCTACGGCTACAGCTACACCACCGGGGCCAACTACGACATCGAGCGTCTGTACCCCAACGTCTGGGGTGACTACACCTGGGACGCCAATGACGATGGGCAAACCATCGACAACCCCGACTTCTTCAGCGGCGGCGATACCCGCGCCCGTGCTATCCTGACCTTCAGCGTCAAGCGGACTCCCGTAGGCACTGGCAGTGGCTTCAACCTCGACGAGGCTCGTGCCCAGCTGCGCTTTACCCAGGATGGGGCTGTTCGTCTGGAGGACAATGCCATTCAGGTGTTGCTGGTCAACTTGGCCGGTAACATCGACAGCCAGCCCTTCACCCTCCGCTACTCCCGCTTCAACGACTTCAAGTTCACCGACTACTTCATGTCCAACGCCGACCCCAACTACACCGGCGGTCTAGGGCGTGGAGCCAGGGTGACCTTTGAAGCCAACAAGTTTTTCCTGAGCCCCAAGCTCACCGTGGTGATGGGCAGCACTGCTAATAACAGCGGCACGGGCTTCGGTAGTGACCCCTCGGCGGTGAACGACTACTTCGGCCTGCGCTCGGTCTACAACCTGCTCGGTCTCAACGTGGGCCTGAACTACGCCGAGTACAACACCCGCAACACCGACGGCACCGGGCGTGCAGGCTTCGCGGTGGACTGGAACGGCAAAGCGTTGGGCTTCTTGAACCTGAAGGGTGAGTACGTCGCTACCAAGCCGACCAGTCTCCCCAACTGGGACTTCTCCAACGACCTCATCGTTGACCAGGCCTTCTACGTCCAGCCCAGCATCTCCTTGGGCCCCATCACCATCGAGGCGAACTACCGCGCCATTGACCCGAACTTCAATGCGAGCGGCTACAACGCCAACAACGCCGGTCTGTCGATCGACTTCCAGACCAGCCGCAACGACACGCGTCCTTACAGCAACAACGAGCGCGGCTACGGTGCGAAGCTTACCCTGGGTCTGGGCTTCATCACCGTCAGCGGTTTGTACGACCACGATGCGGACTTCTACGACAGCTCCAGCAGCGTTGTGAACAGCCTGGGTGGGGACATTACCGCCAACCTTTTCGCTGGCTTCAGCGCGATGGGCTACTTCTACAACGCTACCGACGCCAGTGGTACCCTGCTGCCTAGCAGCGACCGCTTCGACAGCAAGTACGGTCTCAAGCTCTCTCACGATGGCAAGGCCGATAACGCCTTCATTAAGGGCTTGAACCTGGGCGTCGAGTACAGGCAAATCGAAACGGCTGCTGCGGGTGACTACGACCGCGGCGACATCCTGGTCAACGCCGACCTCGACACCAAACTCGGTCCCATCGCCATCAAGCCCGGTTTCTACTTCGACGCGGCAAGCGGCAGCGCCAGCGGCTCTGCCCTGAAGTTCGGCGTACAGCTCACGACCGACCCCTTGAACCTGGGCTTCCTCAAGCCCAACCTGACGGGCGCCTACGTGCAGCGTACCTCCAACATCGGCTCCTCCCGTGGTGAAACCTACTACAACTTCGGGCTGGGCCTGACCGACTTCTTGGCTGCAGGTGCCAAGCTCAACGTCACCTACGCCTCCTATAGCGGCACGGGCCTCAGCAGCGCTTCCGCTACAGCCGGCGTGGAGAACCACCTCTTCGACTACACCACCAGCTACATCTACTCCGACGATACCACAGGCTCTACCATCAACTTCGAGCTGCGCGGCCTGTACGTCAACTACACCTACGGCGGCTTCGGGGTCTTCGCACACTGGGGCGACTTGGTGAACAGCACTGCTGGCACTCAGACCCCTAGCTACGGCTTCCGCATCTCCTACAGCTACTCCTTCTAAGCTCGGATGCGAGCCAAGTCCCCACCTTCGGGTGGGGATTTTTGTTGAGATCGTGTAGTGCTAGGGGGTGATTTTCTCAAACGTGTTCTTGGCAGATGAGCTATTTATTGAGGGTGCTCATGTAGTCATTGCCCCACAACTCCCTACCGACCATAAAGATCCCTTTGATCGCACCCTGGCAGCCCAAAGAAGCCAGGTCGAAGCAGCGCTTCTTCTCACCGACGATCCCAAAATAAGGGGCTTTGGGGTGCAGATCTTTTGGTGGGGTTGCATTCTGATGTAGACAGAATACACTGCTCCTCGGTAGAATTGAGAACCTATGTTCCGCTACCAGGGACCCGAAGCGAAAGGCGACCAGCCGAAGGCCATTAGGGGGCTGGTGGAGGCGCTGGAGGATGGTGAACGTTACGTCACCCTGCTGGGGGCGACGGGGACCGGCAAGACGGTGACGATGGCCCAGACCATCGCCGCCCTAAGCCGTCCGGCGCTGGTGCTCGCACCCAACAAGGTGCTGGCGGCCCAACTGGCCGCCGAGTTTCGCGAGCTCTTCCCCGAGAACGCGGTGGAGTACTTCATCAGCTACTACGACTACTACCAGCCCGAGGCCTACGTGCCGGGGCGCGACCTGTTCATCGAGAAGGACGCGGCGGTCAACCCCGAGATCGAGCGGCTGCGCCACTCGACGACCCACAGCCTGCTGACCCGGCGCGACGTGATCGTGGTGGCCTCGGTCTCGGCCATCTACGGCCTGGGCTCGCCCGAGGACTACCGGAACATGAGCTTCGTGATGCAGGTGGGCGAGCGCTGGCCGCGCGACGTGCTGATCGAGCGGCTGGTGGATTTGCAGTATGAACGCGGCGATTTGCAGCTCGAGGCCGGCAAGTTCCGGGCCAAGGGGGAGGTGCTCGAGGTCTGGCCGGCCTACGGCACCGAGCCCATCCGCGTCGAGCTCTTCGGCGAAGAGGTCGAGCGCATCAGCGTGATGCACCCGGTGAGCGGCGAGCGCATCCGGGACCTGCCCGGCGTGGTGTTGGTGGGGGCTACCCACTACGCCACCCCCGAGTGGCGGCTCAAGGAGGCCATCCCACAGATCCGGGCCGAGCTCGAGCAGCGCCTGGCCGAACTCGAGGAGCAGGGCCAGATCCTCTACGCCCAGCGGCTCAAGGAGCGCACCCTCTACGACCTGGAGATGCTCGAGGTCATGGGTACTTGCCCTGGCATCGAGAACTACAGCCGCTTCCTCAGCGGCAAGGCCCCCGGCGAGCCGCCTTATACCCTGCTGGACTACTTCCCCAAGGACTATATCGCCTTCCTCGACGAGTCGCACGTGACGGTACCGCAGCTTCGCGGCATGTACAACGGCGACTACATGCGCAAGAAGACGCTGGTGGACTACGGCTTCCGCCTGCCCTCGGCGCTGGATAACCGCCCGCTGCGCTTCCAAGAGTTTTTGGAGCGGGTGGGGCAACTGGTCTTCGTCTCGGCCACGCCAGGGCCCTTCGAGCTGGAGAACAGCGGGCGGGTGGTCGAGCAGATCATCCGGCCCACCGGCCTCTTAGACCCCAAGGTCACAGTGAAGCCCGCCCAGGGGCAGATCGAAGACCTCATGGGGGCCATAAAGGTGCGGGCCCAGCGCAAGGAACGGGTGCTGGTCACGGTGCTCACCGTGCGTATGGCCGAAGAGCTCACCGCCTACCTCACCGAGCACGGCATCCGGGCCCGCTACCTGCACCACGAGCTCGATGCCTTCGAGCGCCAGGCACTGCTGCGCGACCTGCGGCTGGGCCACTTCGACGTGCTGGTGGGCATCAACCTGCTGCGCGAGGGGTTGGACCTGCCCGAGGTGAGCCTGGTGGCCATCCTCGACGCCGACAAGACCGGCTTCCTGCGCAGCGAGCGCTCGCTGATCCAGACCATCGGGCGAGCCGCCCGCAACGCAGGGGGTGAGGTCTACCTCTATGCCGAAGCGGTGAGTGAGGCCATGCAGGCCGCCATCGACGAGACCAACCGCCGCCGCGCCCTGCAGGAGGCCTACAACGCCGAGCACGGCATCACCCCCCAGACCGTGCAGAAGACCGTGCGCAAGGTGATCCGGCCCGATGACTACGAGCAGGCCGCCGCCGAGGTGTTGCTGGAGGACCCCGAGGCGCTGGCCGAAACGCTGGGGCAGCTCGAGCTGGAGATGTGGAAGGCCTCGGAAGCGCTCGACTTCGAGCGGGCCATGGAGCTGCGCGACCAGATCCGCGCGCTGGAAGCCCGCATGAAGGGCCTGCCCGAGCCGACCACGGCGGGCAAGAACCGGCGCGGCAGAAGGCGGCGTTAAGCTCAACGCTGTAGGGGCGCTGCGGTGCACCCCTACTTGGTTGATAGGGTTCAGGCCAGCAGGATGGGCCGCTCGAGGTAGTAGCTCACGCGCTCGAGCAGGGCACCGGCCTTGGCGGCGGCGAGGCTGCCGCTGTAGGAGAGCAGGGCCTGACCTTCGCTGGGCTGGGAGAGGGCGAGCACCTCGGCGCCGGGGAACAGCACCAGCTCGTCGCCCTCGAGCGCCAAGATCACCAGGCCGTCGGCGGCTTCGCGGGCGGCGGCCAGGTTTTCCAGGGTGCCGCGCAGGGTGTGGGCGGGTGCCACGCGGTAGCCCTTGAGGCTGTCGCCCTCGAGCTCGCCCTTGAGGGCGAGCTGAGCGATGTCGAGGTCGGACAGGGCCTTGTCGGCAGCGCGGTAGAGCAAGACGGCGAGGTCCACCTCCTGCCGCCAGGCCTGGCTGAGGGTTTCGGCGGCTTCGCGGGCAGCGGCCAGGTTAATCAGCCGCTGGCGCAGCTGGACTCGAGCCACTGGCACAGGGACTGGGGCGGGCGCCACAACAGGCTCGGCTTCGGCCTCCGGGGTCACGGCCATGGCGGGCGCTGGGGGCTCGAAGCTCGGCAAGGGAGGTAGGTCGGGCATGGCCGCAGGAGCGGGCTCGGGGGCTGGCCCAGCTTCGGGCTCAGCCACGGGCGCGGCCATCTCCCAAGTGGGGGCAGGCATGGGTTCTGCCGGGGCAGCGCCAGCGGGCTCGCTGGGCAGGGGCCAGGAGGGGGCCGGGGGAATACTGGGCTCCGCTGGCTCCCAACTCAGCTCGGGCTCGGGGGCCGAGGGGGCTTCCCAGGCCTCGAGGGGTTTGGAAAAGCTGGGGGGCGGCGTCGGCTCGGGCTCGGGGGAGGCGGGGGCCGGGGAGAAGCTTTCCTGGGTGGTGGACAGGTCGAGGTCGAGCTCGAAGTCCAGCTCGTCGGCCACCTGAGGCTCGGGCACCAGCTCCCCCAGGCTGATCCCCTCGCGCTCGAGGGCGGCCTGGGCCTGGGCAAAGCTGGGAACCTCGGCAGGGGCCGGCATTGGGGGGCCGGGGTCGGGGGCGGGGGGAAGGGTGATTTCACCGGCCATCACCTTGGCCAGATAGGCCAGGATGTCGCGCTCGACGATGGTTCCATCGGGACCGCTGCCCGTGAGGCTGCGCCAGTTGATGCCGTTCTCTTCAGCCAGGCGACGGGCCAAAGGCGTGATCTGCGGATCGCTCATTTCCCGCTTATGATAACGCAACCCCGACAGGGGGCCAGTGAATGTTAGCCTGGGGCCGTGGAACGAGCTTTTGCCCAACTCCTGGCCGACTACTGCCTCGAGGCCCGGCCCGGCCAGAACGTGCTCATCGAGGCCCAGACCCCCGCCCTGCCCCTGTTGCAAGCCCTCAACCCGCTGTTGCTCGAGCGCGGCGCCTACCCGCTGATCCTGCTGGAATACCCCGGCCAGCAGCGCGATTTCCTGCTCAGGGGCGGGGAGTGGCTCGAGCGCATCCCCCCCACCCGCCGCGCCCTTATGGAACAGGCCGACGCCTCCTTGCGCATCCAGAGCCTGGAGAACCCGCTCGAGCTCTCCGACGTGCCCAGCGCGGTGCTTTCCCGCTGGCAGAAGGCCTGGCGCCCTCTGAGCGAGTTGCGGCTGAAGAAGCGCTGGAGCTTGACCCTCTATCCCACCCCCGGCTACGCCCAGCAGGCCGGGATGAGCAGCGTGAAATTTCGCGAGATGGTCGAGCAGGCCCTGTTCCTGCAACACCCCGACCCGGTGGCGGCCTGGCGCGAACTCTCGGCCTTTCAGGCGGCCTTAATCAAACGTTTAGAAAAGGTGAGCCAGATCCGCATCGAAGCCCCCGGCACCGAGCTGCACCTGTGGGTGGAGGGCCGCAGCTGGGTCAACTCCGACGGCAAGCGCAACATGCCCAGCGGTGAGGTCTTCACCGGGCCCTGGGAGGACTCCGCCGAGGGCGAGGTGCGCTTCAACCTGCCCGCCGTGGTCTCGGGCAAGCGGGTGGAGGGGGTCTATCTGCGCTTCGAGCGGGGCCGGGTGGTGGAAGCCCGCGCCGAGCAGGGCGAGGAGTACCTGCTGGGGATGCTCGAGGCTGACCCCGGCGCCCGCTTCCTGGGCGAGCTGGGCATCGGCACCAACTACGGCATCCAACAGCCCACCGGCATCGTGCTCTTCGATGAGAAGATCGGCGGGAGCGTCCACCTGGCGCTGGGCAACAGCTACCCCGAGACCGGCGGCACCAACCGCTCGGCGATCCACTGGGACCTGGTGCTCGACCTGCGCCAGGGCGGGCGCATCCTGGCGGATGGGGAGGTGTTGCAGGAGGACGGGAAGTTCGTGGGGGTTTGAGGGCAGGGGGCCTACGTCGAACGCCTTGACCCTGAACCCTCGGCTCTTGAGGGGCCTTTAGCTTCCCGCCAACTCCGCCAGCGCGTGAGCCAGCACCCGCACGCCCTGCTCGATGTGCTCGGGGGAGGCGTACTCGTCGGGGCGGTGGCTCCAGCCGTTTTTGCAGGGGATGAAGAGCATGGCGGTAGGGGCGATGCGGGCCATGAACAACGAGTCGTGGTAGGCGCGGCTGACCATCTCGAGGTAGGGCAGGCCGCAAGCCTGGGCTGCGTGGCGCAGGGCCTCGAGCACCTGTAGGCCACAGCGGGCGGGGGGGTCGGCGTTGGTGGGGGTGTAGCGCACCTCCACCCCGCGCTCGCGGCGGATGCGCTCGGCGTGCTGCTGGATCTGGGCAAAGGCGCGGTCGCGGGTCTCGAGGCGGGTATCGCGCAGGTCGAGGCTCAGCCGCACCCGGCTGGGGATGCTGTTGACCGCGCCGGGGAACACCTCGCAAATGCCGGTGGTGGCGACGGTGTCGGGGCTGCCGCTCTCGCGGGCGGCCTGCTCGACGGCCAGCGCCAGCTCGGCGGCGGCGGTGAAGGCGTCCTTGCGGTCGGGCATCAGCACCGCCCCGGCGTGGCCACCCTGCCCCTCGAGCTCGAACCAGCCCGCGGCCGGGGCCGCGATGGCCGTCACCAGGCCCAGCGGGAGGCCCTCGCGCTCGAGCAGCGGCCCTTGCTCGATGTGCAGCTCGACGAAGGCCGAGTAGTAGCCCTGGGGCAGGGGGACCCGCCCCAGCTCCCCCCCGAAGCCCGCCTGCCGCCGTGCCTCCTCCAGGCCGACGCCCTCGGAATCCCTCAGGGCGCGGGCCGCCTCGGGGCTCAAGGCCCCCGAGAGCAGGCGGCTCCCCAGGCAGCCGATGCCGAAGCGGGTGGGCTCCTCGGAGGTGAAGATCAGCAGCTCGAGCGAGCGCTTGGGCCGGAACCCCGCCGACTTGAGCGCCCGCAGGGCCTCGAGGCCCCCCAGCACCCCCACCGTGCCGTCGTAGCGGCCCGCGTGGGGAATGGCGTCGATGTGCGAGCCGGTGCCCACCGCGCCCGCCTGGGGGTCTTCCCCGGCCCAGCGGGCGAAGGTGTTGCCCAGCGGGTCCTCGCGCACCTCGAGCCCCGCCTCACGGCACAGGCCCTTGAGGTACTCGCGGGCCTTGAGGTCGGTAGGGGTGTAGAGCACCCGCGTCACCGAGGGCGGCGGGCTGTCGGTGAAGGAAGCCAGGGTCTCGAGCTCCTGGCTCAGGCGGTCGATGTCGACGTGAACTTCCATGAATCCTCCCGTCGTGCTGGCCGGGGTCTTGCCGATATATGGGCTTCACTCGAGCGGGTGCCGGTTCCAGTCCTTGTAGAGCAGGTACTTGGCCGGGGTCTTGCCCAGCGCGCCGAACCACTGCGGGCAGTAGGGGGCCATGTAGATGAAGTCCCCGGCCTGCACGGGGTACCACTTCTCGTTCAGGCGGTAGATGCCCCCGCCCTGCAGCATCAAGAGGCCGTGCTCCATCAGGTGGATCTCGACCAGGGCCAGGCTGGCGCCGGGGGCGAAGGTCATGGTGTTGACCTGGAAGTCGTGGGGCATGACGTCGGGGAGGAGCACCCGCACCTGCAAAGCCTCGTCGCCGCCCAGGGGGGTGCCGGGGATCTTGCCCTCGTCGCCCACGAAGAGCTTGGGAGGTTCTACGCCCCCCAGCTCCTGGTAAGGCTTCTCGATGAGCACCGCGCGGCTGGGCTGACTCGAGGCCAGGCTGTGGGCCACGTCGGCGGGGACGTAGGCGTAGCCGCCGGGTTTGAGCCTGTGCTTCTTGCGGCCTACCTCGAGCACCACCTCGCCCTCGAGCACGTACACAAAGCGCTGCACGGCCTCGGGCGCTGGCCCTACGCGGCCTCCGGCCTCGAACTCGACCGTGTACTCGGTGAAGGCGGCCCCCAGCGCCGGGGCGGTGTGGACGATGGCGACGGCCTTGCTCATCCCCGGGAGCAGGGCGCGGATGAAGGTGTCGGGGGTGAGCAGGGCGTGGTCGGGCTGAACGCTGCTGCGGGTGAAGCCGAGTTGCTGCATGGCGGTCTCCTAGGATTTGGGGCGCACCAGTTGGCCCTGGACGCTCGCGGCGGGCTTCCCGTCCAAGAATACCGTCTCCCCCCGCAGCAGTGTGCGCCGGAGGGTGCCGCGGAAGCCGTGGCCGAGGTAGGGGCTCTGCTGGTGGCGGTAGAAGAGGTCTTCGGGACGCAGGGTAAAGGGTTGGTCGAGGTCCACCAGGGCTAAATCGGCGTCGTGGCCCACCTCGAGCCCCCCCTTCCCCCCAAGCCCGAAGCGCCGGGCGGGGTTGTGGGCGGTGAGGCGGGCGACGGCCTCCAGCGGCAGGCCCCGGCGGTGGAAGCCGGCCTCGAGCAGCACCGCCAGCGTGGACTGCACCCCGGCGATCCCGCCCCACACCGCGAAGAAGTCGGGGTTTTCCTTGAGGTCGGGCGAGGAGGGCGAGTGGTCGGAGGCCACGAGGTCCACCGAGCCCTCCAGTACGGCCCGCCACAAGGCCTCCTGCTCGGCCTGCGGGCGCAGCGGCGGGGCGCACTTGGCGACGGCGCCCAGGCGCTCCAGGTCTTCCTCGTCGAAGAAGAGGTAGTGGGGGCAGGTCTCCAGGCTCACGTCCACCCCGCGTGCGCGGGCCTCGGCGGCCAGCACCACCCCCCGGCCCGAGCTGATGTGGACGAGGTGCAGCTTGCAGCCGGTCTCCTGGGCCAGCAGCGTGGCCCGCTGGATGGCCTCGAGCTCGGCGAGCAGCGGCCTCGAGGCCAGGTAGTCGCGCACGCCCTTCCCGCCTTTGGCCCGGATCTCGGCGGCCAGCCGCGCGGTGAGGTTGTCGCTCTCGGCGTGGACGGCCACCGGCAGGCCCAGCCGGGCGGCGGTCTGCATCCCCCGGTAGAGGGTGTAGTCGTCGGCGTGGGGGAATTCGGGAAGGCCCGAGTTGGACATGAAGGCCTTGAAGCCGATCGCGCCGCGCTCGGCCAGCTCGGGGAGGCGCTCGAGGTTATGGGGCGTGAGCCCACCCCACAGGGCGAAGTCGGTGAGGGACTTCGCGCGCAGGGCCTCGAGCTTGGCGTCGAAGCTCCGGGCGTCGAGCACGCAGGGGATGGAGTTGAGCGGCATGTCGAAGAACAGCGTGCCGCCCCCTGCCGCCAGGGCCGCGCTGCCGGTGGCGATGCCCTCCCAGTCCTCGTGGCCGGGCTCGTTGAAGTGCACGTGCACGTCGATGAGGCCGGGAAAGACGTGCAGGCCCCGCGCGTCGATCTCCTCCCGGCCCGCCCCCAGTTCCGGGCCGACCTGGGCGATTTTTCCGTCCTCCACCGCCAGGTCGGCCGCCACGGTCCCCCGCTCGAGGACCAGCGTCCCGCCGCGCAGCACCAGGTCAAACACCGTGTTCCTCCAGGATCTCCAGCCAGCGCAAGCCCACCCGCAACGCCGCGGTCACGTCCTCGGGCAGCACGCGCTCGTCGGGGTGGTGGCTGAGGCCGCCGGGGCTGCGCAGGAAGAGCATGGCGCTGGGCACCCGCTCGGCCAGGATCATCGCGTCGTGGCCCGCGCCGCTGGGCATGCGGTGGACGGGCAACTCGCAGTCCTGCACGGCCCACTCCAGCCGCTCGAGCAGCGTGGGGTCGCAGGGCACCGCCCCCTGGTCGAGCTTGACCTCCCAGGCCAGCTCGAGGCCCCGCCGCTGGGCGACCTGCTGGGCGCGGGTGATGAGGTGGGCTACCGAGCGGGTGCGCACCTCGTCGAAGGCGTGGCGCACGTCCAGGCTACAGCGCACCTCGCCGGGGATCACGTTGCCCGCGCCGGGGAGGGCCTGGATCTGCCCCACCGTCGCCACCAGCCCCGGCTCGCCCCAGGCCTCGCGCTCGACCAGGCCGATCCACTCCGCGGCCCCCGCCAGCGCATCGCGGCGCAGGTGCATGGGGGTGGTGCCGGCGTGGCCCGCCTTGCCCCGGAAGCCCACCTCGAGCCGGCTCTGCCCCACGATGGCCTCCACCAGGCCCAGCGGGTACTCCAGGCTCTCCAGCACCGGGCCCTGCTCGATGTGGAACTCAAGGTAGCCCAGCACCTCCCCCTGCAGAGCGGCTTCCCGGACGCGCTCGGGCTCGAGGCCGAAGTCCCGCAGCGCCTGGGCCACGCTCACCCCCTGCTCGTCCTTCAGCGCCAGCAAGGCGGCGTCGGCCCGGCCCACCAGCGCCCGGCTCCCCAGGAAGGGCACCCCGAAGCGCACCCCCTCCTCCTCCGAGAAGCCGATGACCTCGACCCCGAAGCCCAGCCTGCGCCCCCCGAGGGCCTCGAGCAGGGCGACGGCGAGCACCACCCCCAAGGCCCCGTCGTAAGCGCCCCCGTTGGGCACGGTGTCGAGGTGCGAGCCGAGCAGCAATCGCGGCGCGGTGGGCTTGTTGGCCGGGTAGTAGCCGCGCAGGTTGCCGATGGGGTCCACCCACACCGACATCCCCAGCCGCTCCATCCACTCCTTCAGGTAGGCGTGAACCTGGCGCATGGGCGGGGAAAGGAAGGTACGGGTGATGCGCCCCGGCTCCTGGCTCATGCGGGCCAGATCGGCGCAGGCGCTCAAAACACGCTGGGTGAGGCTTTCGAGATCGGTCATAAGCAGGTGGTAGGGGAACTCTCAGGCTGTGCTTTCAGCCTCTTGCGTCTTGCGTTCGACGTGGGGCGTACAACCCCTCAAGACCCCCGATAAGTGCTGTAGCCGTAGGGCGACAGCAGCAGCGGCACGTGGTAATGGCCATGAGGCTCGGCGATGCCGAAGCGCACCACCACCTGGTCGAGGAAGGGCGGGTCGGGGAGCTCGAGGCCCTTCCCCCGCAGGTACTCCCCCGCGTGAAAGACCAGCTCGAAGGTGCCGGTGGGGATGGTCTCGCCCGACAAGAGGGGCTCGTCGGTGCGGCCGTCGGCGTTGGTCACGGCCTCGCGCAGCAGGATTTGCTTGCTACCCGAAACCGCGAACAGCTCGATGCGCAAGCCGGCGGCGGGCTTGCCGTGGGCGGTGTCGAGGACGTGGGTCGAAAGTCGGGCCATGCCTCACCTCGGCAATCTTCCACTGCGCAGTTGCCAGGCCTCCTGCTCGCCGATGGGGGAATGTCCCAGCGCCCAGCGGGCGGCGGCCTCGAAGTCGTAGGGCACGCGGCGGAAGCTCACGTTCCAGCTCCCCTGCCGCTCCTCGAGCAGCACCCAACGAGCCACCGGGTTGCCGTCCTTCTGGCGGGAGACCGCCCCGGCGTTGACGAAGCTGATCGGCCCCTCCGTCGCGATCATCTCGGTGTGGGTGTGCCCCACCACCACCACGCGGGCTTTGGGATAGGCCGCGACCTGCTCGAGCATCCGCGCCGAAACCTGCCCCACCGGGGTGTTGGCCTGCGCAGTCGGGAAGAGCGCCTCGTGGGGGCTATGCAGCGAGCCGTGGGCGATCAGCACCGCGCCCTCGGCCAGCTCGGCCACGGTGGGCAGGGCCTTCAGGGCCTCGGGGACGCCCGGCCCCAACTGCTCGCGCAGCCAGGCAGCCAGGGGGAGGGCAACGCCGGTATGCGCTTTGCGCACCCCCTCGGGGTCGCTCAGGAACTCGTCGGTGTTGCCCCGCACCGTGACCGCCCCCAGGCCCTGCTGGAGCCTCCAGGCTCCCGCCGGGTCGGCGGCGCCCCACACCTGGTCGCCCAGGTTGGCGATGGCGTCGGGTTTGGCCGCCTCGACGTCTCGCAGCACGGCCTCGAGGGCAAAGCGGTTACCGTGAACGTCGGAGAATAGGGCGATCCGCATATGCCTACTTTAAGGCCCCTTGGCCCCCTGCTCGACCCAGCGCCCCAGCCGCTCGCGCTCTTCGCGGGTCATTTGGGTCAGGTTGCCCAGCGGCATGTACTCGGAGTCCACGGCCACCTGCTTGATCTTCTGGGCCTGGGCCACGATCTGCTCGGGCGTGTCGAGCACGAAGCCGGCCGGGGCCGAGGCGAAGCCGGGCTGGGTGGGGCGGCTCGAGTGGCAGCCCTGGCAGCGCGCGGCGACGATGCCCTGCACCTGGCTGAAGGGCACCGCCGGGCCTTCGGCAGCGGCTGCCGACTTCTCAGGCGCGCTGAGGTAGAAGGCCCCCAGCACCAGCGCCAGCGCCAACACCAACAAGTAGGGCATGGCCCCACCCTCCTTGAGCGTGGTGTGGTGGCGTTGCTCGGTGACGTTGATGAAGTGCCGCACCGCCACCCCGGCCACGAAGAGCAGCAGCAGGATCAGCCAGCCCAGGCCACCGGAGTAGGTGGTGGGGAAGTGGTGGGCGATCATGGTGAAGAGCACCGGCAGGGTGATGTAGTTGTTGTGGCGGCTGCGCAGTTGCACCCAGCTCACGAAGGCCGGGTCCAAGGCCTCGCCCCGCTGCGCAGCCCTCACCAGCGCCTTCTGCGAGGGGATGATCACGAAGAAGACGTTGCCCGCCATGATGGTGCCCAGCATGGCCCCAATGTGCATGAAGGTGCCGCGCCCGCTGAACACCTGCGAGAGCAGCCAGGCCGCCACCGCCACCAGCACCCCACCCACCAACAAAAACAAGGCCGGGCGGTAGAGCAGCACCGTGCGCGAGAGCGCCACGTACACCAGCCACGCCGCCACCAAGCTCCCCACCGCCAGCGCGATGGCCGCCCCATCCGAGAGCGGGCTCCCCGGCGCCAGCAGGATGGCTTTGGGATCGGCGTAGTACACGATGACCAGGAGCAAAAAGCCCGTGACCCAGGTGAAGTAGGCGTCCCACTTGAACCAGTGCAGGTAGGGCGGCAGCTCCTTGGGCGCGGTCTTGTACTTCTCGAGGTAGTAAATCCCCCCGCCGTGGATGGTCCAGATGTTGCCCGAGAGCTCGGAGCGCACCCCCACGCGCTCGAGGGCGTTCTCGAGGAAGATGAAGTAGAAGCTCGCCCCGATCCAGGCGATGCCGTAGACGATGTGCAGCCAGCGCACCACCAGGCCCAGCCACTCGCGGGCGTGGGCCTGCCAGCCGTTGACCTGTACCAGCACGTAGCCCAGCGCCAGCAGCACCCCCATCGCGAGGATCCAGGGCCATTTGATCAGCCTCAGCCGGTCTTGATGCAACGGGTTCAAAAGGACCTCCTCTTACTCCTCCACCAGCGCCTCGAGCCGGAAGCGGGCGATGCGCTCGATCTGGCTCAAGGCGGTCTCGAACTCGCTCTCGCGGTCGTTGGGGAGGCGGGCCTCGAGGGCTTGGAGGATGTCGTTTTTATCCTTGCCCTTGACCGCGAGGATGAAGGGGAAGCCGAACTTCTGGCGGTAGAGGCGGTTGAGCTGTTGGAAGCGCTCGTATTCCTCGGGCGTGAGGCGGTCGAGGCCGGCGCCCCGCTGCTCCTGCACCGAGTCCGGGCTCATCCGGGCGCGGCTGGCGAGCTCGGGGTGGGCGCGAATTAGCGTGATCTGCTGGGTGGCCGGGGCCTGGCGCATGGCGAAGCACATCGCCTGGTGCAGCGCCTCGAGGCTGGCGAAGGGCCGCGAAGCCCACGAGCGCTCGGCCACCCAGGGCGAGTGCTCAAAAACGCCGCCCAGCAGCGCTACGAAAGCTTCCTTGTCGAGTTGGTTGATCGCGTCGAGTCGCATAGGTGAAGGGTGCGTATTGCCGGTTTTTTGCCATAGGCAATCGCCGTCCGCGTCAATACGGGATTTTATTCGCGTCCTGCTCCCAGGCCTCGAAGGCCCGCAGGCACAGCTCGCGCTCGAGCTGCTCTAAAGGCAGGCGACGCTCGCTCTTAGGGCGGGAAAGCTCGTCGTAGATGAACTGGTCGGCGAAGCCGATGACCGCGGCGTCTTTGGCGGTGCAGCCGTAGTAGATCTTGCCGATGCGGGCCCAATAGATCGCCGACAGGCACATGGGGCAGGGCTCACAACTGCTGTAGATCTCGCAGCCTGAGAGGTCGAAGGTGCCCAGCACCCGCCCAGCCTCGCGGATGGCCACCACCTCGGCGTGGGCGGTAGGGTCGTTGGTGCGGGTGACGCAGTTGGCTCCACGGGCGATGATGCGCCCATCCTTCACGATGACCGCGCCAAAGGGACCGCCCAGCCCCGATTGCACGTTCTCCAGCGCCAGCCGGGCCGCTTCCTGCATAAACTCACGTTTCATCGTCACCTCCAACGCACGCGCTCGAGCCAGCAGGTCACCCCCAAGGGGCTCCTGCGGCTCGCATGGTTGGAACGCAAACCCATCGCTATGCGGGAAAGGGTTCCCAGGTCTGGTTATCCATGCAGAACAGCCTGGTACAACGCAAGCTTAAACCTCGAGTTTCCCTTTCGGCAAGGGAGTAGACGCGCCTTCGCCCTCGAGCACCTGCACCAACTGGGCCGCCGTCGCGATGGCGATGTGGGCGGGCTTCTTGCCCCGGATGCCCTCGATCCCGATGGGGGTGGTGACGCGCTCGAGCTCGGCCTCGCCGAAGCCCTGGGCCTTGAGGGTCTGGCGGAAGTTGGACCACTTCACGCTGCTGCCGATCAGGCCGATGAAGCCCAGGTCGCCGCGGCGCAGGGCGGCCTCGAGCAGGGCCAGGTCCTCGTGGTGGTCGTGGGTCATGACCACCAGGTGGGCCCCGGCGGGCAGTTCGGCGATGGCCTGCTCGGGGATGGGCAGGTGGCGGGGGTGCAGGCGGGCCTCGCCCCCGGTCAGCGGGGCCAGGCGTTCGTCGGACAGCATGTGCGCACGCGAGTCTACCAACCACAACTCGATGGGCAACAAGCACAAAACGCGGGCCAAGGCCAGCCCCACGTGCCCCACGCCGAAGATGGCGATGGCCGGGCGGGTGGTGCTGAAGGGCTCGAGCAGCAGCGTCACCTCGCCGCCGCAGCACTGCAGGCCGAACTCCCCCTCCTTGGGGTTGAGCCGCACGGTGAGCAGCCGGGGGCCCGGCTCACGCCCCGCCAGCATCTCGCGGGCGCTCTGGAGGGTGAGTTCCTCGAGGTTCCCCCCGCCCACCGTGCCGTAGGCCGCACCCGCCGTGACCAGCATCTTGGCCCCCGCCTCGCGCGGGGCGTGGCCGCGCACCGCCGCCACGGTCGCGATCACCACCGCCTCACCCCCTTCGGCGAGCTCGCGTAGCTTGGCGGTCCAGTCCCAGTCCATCAATCCCCCCGGCGCATCGGCCCGCCCTGTCATGGCAGAGGATCGTCCCCCACCGCCACTTCCCTCTCCGCGCGCGCCTTCTCGATGGCCCAGTACACCCGCTCCGGGGTGGAGGGCGCATCGAGCTCGACGATGCCGCCCTTGCCGAAGGCGGCCACCGCATCCTTGAGGGCCTCACGCACCGAGATCGCCAGCATGAATGGGGGCTCGCCCACCGCCTTGGAGCCGTAGATCACGCCGGGTTCGGTGGCGCGCTCGAGGAAGCGCACGTTGAGCAGCTCGGGCAGCTCCGACCAGGAGGGCAGCTTGTAGGTGCTCGCCCCGCCTGTCGCCAAGCGACCCTGCGCGTCCCAGACCAGCTCCTCCAGCGTCAGCCAGCCCAGCCCCTGCACGAAGCCACCCTCCACCTGGCCGCGGTCGACGAGCGGGGAGAGCGAGTCGCCCACGTCGTGCAGGATGTCGGTGCGCAGGAAGCGGTACTCGCCGGTGAAGCCATCGACCTCCACCTCGCTCACCGCCGCGCCGTAGGCGAAGTAGTGGAAGGGCTTGCCCTGCCCCTTGCCCTTGTCGAAGTGGATGTCCGGGGTGCGGTAGTAGCCCTGGGCGAAGAGGGGGATGCGCTCCAAGTAGGCCGCCTCCACCACCCTTGCGAAGGGCACGAAGCGCTCGGGCTGTCCCTCGGGGAAGACGCGGCCTTCCTCGAAGCGCACCCGCTCGGGGGGGCACTCCAGGTAGCGGGCCGCCACCGGGGCCAGCCGCTCCTTGAGGGTTTCGCAAGCCTGCCGCACCGCCGCGCCGTTGAGGTCGGAGCCGGTGGAGGCGGCGGTGGCCGAGGTGTTGGGTACCTTGTCGGTGCGGGTGGGCATGATGCGGATGTGCTCCAGCGGCACCCCCAGGCTCTGCGCGGCCACCTGCAGCACCTTGGTGTGCACCCCCTGCCCCATCTCGGTGCCGCCGTGGTTGATCTGCACGCTGCCGTCGCGGTAGATCAGCACCAGCGCTCCGGCCTGATTGTAGAAGGTGGCGGTGAAGGAGATGCCGAACTTGACCGGCGTGATGGCGAGGCCCCGCTTGACGTGGGGGCTCGAGGCGTTGAAGGCGGCGAGTTCGGCGCGGCGGCGCTCGAGCTCGCTGCTGGCCTTGAGCTCGGACCAGATGGCGTGGATGCGCCCGGCGTCCTTGACCACCTGCCCGTAGTGGGTGCTCTGGCCCTCCCGATAGAAGTTGCGCTCGCGCACCACCTCCGGCGGCAGGCCCAGGCTGCGGGCCACCCGGTCGAGCAGGTCCTCGATGACCACCATGCCCTGCGGTCCGCCGAAGCCGCGGAAGGCGGTCTGGGAGGTCTTGTGGGTCTTGCAGACGTGGCCGGTGACCTCGAGGTCGGGCACGAAGTAGGCGTTGTCGCTGTGGAACATCGCCCGCCACAGCACGGGTTCGGAGAGGTCGAGGCTATAGCCGCCGTCGGAGTAGAGTTCGATGCGGGCGGCCAGCAGGCGGCCCTCGTCGTCGAAGCCGGCCTCGTAGCGCCCCAGGAAGGGGTGGCGCTTGCCCGAGAGGGCCATGTCGAGGTGGCGTGGCAGCCGCACCCGCACCGGGCGGCGGGTCTTCCAAGCCCCCAGCGCGGCGATGGCCGCGAAGGGGTTGGCCTGGGTCTCCTTGCCGCCGAAGCCCCCGCCCATGCGCAGGCACTGCACCGTGACCTGGTTGCGCGGCAGGCCCAGCACCATCGCCACGACCTCCTGGGTCTCGCTGGGATGCTGGGTCGAGGAATGCACCATCACCCCGCCCGACTCGTCGAGGTGGGCGATTGTCACGTGGGTCTCGAGGTAGAAGTGCTCCTGCCCGCCGATGCGCACCTCCCCGCTCAGGCGGTGGGGGGCCCGCGCCAGCGCGGCGGCGGCGTCGCCTCGGCTCAGGCGCAGCGGCCCGGCCAGGAAGCTCTCGGCAGCGATGGCCTCCTCGAGGCTGAGGATGGCCGGAAGGGGCTCGTACTCGACCTCGACGCGGGTCGCCCCCATCCGGGCGGCCTCGAGGCTCTCCCCCAGCACCCAGGCCACCGGCTGGCTGTAGAACATCACCTCGGTGGGGAAAAGGGGCTCATCGTGGTAGTGCGAGGAGTGGCCCACGCCGGGCACGTCCGCGGCGGTGAGCACCGTGACCACGCCGGGCAGTGCCAGCGCCCCCGAAGGCTCGAGCGAAAGCACCCTGGCGTGCGCGTGCGGCGCCAGCACTGGCCAGGCGTGCAGCAGCTCGGGGAAGCGGGCCAATAGGTCGTCGGTGTAGAGCGCGCGCCCCGTGACGTGTTCCACCGCGCTCTCGTGGGGAATGGCCTTGCCTACAGGCGTACCGACGTAGCTGGTCCCAAAAAGGAATCTGTCCTCGGCCCTCATCCTCTCACCCCCTCCGCGCTCGTGGTCTCGTAGTAGAACTTCTCCAGCAGCTTCTGTGCCATCCGCAGGCGGTACTCGGCGCTGCCCCGGTGGTCGCTGATGGGCTTGATCGCCTCGGCGATCATTCCCTGGGCCCGCCGCAGGCTCGCGGCGCTCCAGGGTCGGCCGGTGAGGGCCTCCTCCACCGCGAACAGCCGCACCGGCGTGGCCGCCACCCCACCGTAGGCCAGCCGGAGCCGCGCCACCCGGCCCACGTCGTCGAGCTCGAGGGCGAAGCCCGCCGCCACCGTGGAGATGTCGTCCATGCGCCGCTTGGCCACCTTGTAGAAGCGGCTGTAGGTGGGGTAGGGCTTGGGCACCCGCAGCGAGACGATGACCTCGCCCCGGCCCAGCGCGGTCTGGCGATAGCCCTTGAAGAACTCGGCCAGCGGCACCACGCGCTCCCCGTCCTTCCCGGCGATCCGCACCACCGCATCCAGCGCCAACAACACCGGCGGGGAGTCCCCGATGGGCGAGGCCGTGCCCAGGTTGCCCCCCAGCGTGGCGCTGTTGCGGATCAGGGGCGAGGCGAACAGCGGGAGCAGGTCGCGCACGGCCTGGGGCGCTCCCTTCCAGCGGCGCTCGAGCTCGCCCAGGCTGAGCCCCGCCCCGATCTCCACCGCATCGCCCCGCTCCTCGAAAACCTTGAGCTCGGGGATGGCCTCGAGGCCCACCAGCAGTTCCCAGCGTTTGTAGTGCAAATTCGACTCCACCGCCACGTCGGTTCCACCCGCGATCAGCTTGGCCTCGGGGTGCAGGGCCAGAAAGGTGAGGCACTCCTCGAGGCTCCCCGGCCGCACGAAGCGCCCCTGCTCGCTCTCGTACACCGCCGGCCCCAGCGCCGGGGCCGGCTCGCGTAGCCGGGCCTTGAAGGCGTCGTCGGGGGCGGGCCCCAGCGAGAGCGCCGCGTCTTTGATCGGGCGGTAGCCCGTGCAGCGGCAGAGGTTGCCCGACAGGGCGTGCAGGTCGAAGTCCGGGCCCCGGTCGGGGCGGTACTGCTCGGCGAAGAGGCTCATGACGAAGCCGGGCGTGCAGTAACCGCACTGCGAGCCGCCGTGCCGTACCATCGCCGCCTGCACCTCGGCCAGCTTGCCGCCTTGGGCCAGCCCCTCCACCGTGTAGACCTCCTGCCCCGCCAGCATCGGCAGGAACAGCAAGCAGCTATTGACCCCGCGGTACTCGGTGCCCGCCGGCCCCTCCCGCACCAGCACCACCGTGCAGGCCCCGCACTCCCCCTCGGCACAGCCCTCCTTGGAGCCGGTGAGCCCCGAAGCCCGCAGGTAATCGAGCAGCGTGGTCTGGGGCGCGAACTTTTCCAGCTGCACCCGCCGACCGTTGAGAACGAATTCCATCTATGAACCCCCTCGAGCACCCATCCGGTACACCGTTAATCATCCATTCTAGGCGCTGCCGCTTAGAAAATCACAGGCTGGCTCCGAATGGGGCTTTTGCCATATGGGCACTACACCAGAGCTGCCCGACCCCCTATAGCGCCGCCTGAAGTTGGGGGAAAGATAAAAGTGCCTAAAATAGGCTATATGCCTCGAGCAACCGTTGCATCCAGCTTGAAGGACAACCATTCCAGAGGCTCGGTAGGCGATTTCCTGCGCGAAAAAATTCGCCCAGGGTCAGAAATGGCAGTGGTATCAGCATTTTTTACCATCTATGCCTACGAGGCACTCAAGACCCAACTCGACACCATATCCGGCATGCGCTTCTTGTTTGGCGAGCCGAACTTTGTGCGTACCCTTGACCCCAGCAAACAACGCCCCCCCACCGCCCGTATTGAGCAGGACTCCCTCGAGCTTGCCCAGCAGCTCAAGCAAAGCCGGGTAGCCCGTCTGTGCGCCGATTGGATCAAGGAAAAAGTCGAGGTTCGTTCGGTTCGAAGACCGGGCTTTGTGCACGGAAAGGTCTACCAGATCCGACAGGGCGACTACCAGGAAGCCATCCTGGGCAGCAGCAACTTTACCGTGCAGGGGCTGGGGCTGGGCAAACGCAGCAACATCGAGCTGAACATAGAGGTCACCGATCGCCGCGACCGTGACGATGTTTGGGAGTGGTTCGAGGAACTCTGGAACAACACCGAGCTTGTAGAGGACGTAAAGCAGCAGGTGTTGGACTACCTCGAGCGCCTCTACACCCCTACTGCCCCAAGGTTTGTCTACTATAAAACCCTTTACCACCTCTTTCCCCAGCAAAGTGCCGGCGAAGGGCCAGAACTCAAGCAACGCCAACGTTTGAGCGAAAGCGAGATATGGAAAACCCTGTTTGAGTTCCAGCGCCACGGGGCCGAGGCGGCCATCCGTAAGCTGCTCACCCACAGGGGCTGCATCCTGGCCGATAGCGTGGGGTTGGGCAAAACCTATACCGCACTGGCGGTCATCAAGTACTTCGAGAACCTCAATGACCGGGTACTGGTGCTCACCCCCAAGAAGCTGCGGGAGAACTGGACGGTCTACCAGGCTCACAACAACAGTCCACTCAACCCCTTCCTCAAAGACCGCTTTGCCTACACGGTGCTTTCCCACACCGACCTATCCAGGGAGAGTGGCGTGGTGGGGGACATCAACCTCCAAACGCTCAACTGGGGTAACTACGACCTGGTGGTCATAGACGAGAGCCACAACTTCCGCAACAACAACCGGGGGCGGCGAGGCTCGGACGGGCAGGTAATCCGCAAGAGCCGCTACGAGCGGCTATTGGAAGACATCATCAATGCAGGGGTGCCCACCAAGGTCTTGCTGCTCTCGGCCACCCCGGTCAACACCGACCTCTCCGACCTGCGTAACCAGCTCATGTTGATTTCGGGTGGGAAAGACGGCGTCTTCGGCGAGTCCCTGGGGGTCTCGAGCCTCAAGGACGTGCTGGCGGTGGCCCAGCGGGAATTCAACCAGTGGGCGCTCAAAGAGCTCCGCGTTCCGGAAGAGCTGCTCGAGCGCCTGAGCCCAGCCTTCTTCAAGCTGCTCGATGGCCTGACCCTGGCCCGCTCACGTAAACATATTGAGACCTACTACGCCCACGAGATGGCCCGGCTAGGGGGTTTCCCCGAGCGGCAAAAGCCCAGAGCCATCTACGCTCAGATTGATATTGAGGGCATTTTTCCTGAATACAACGATGTGCATAGCGACATAGACAAGTACCGGCTGGCCCTGTTTAACCCGTTCAACTACGTGCTCGAGGACTTCCGTGAGCGGTACGAGCGCGATGGCGTGGCCAACTTTACCCAGGCCAACCGCGAGCGCTACCTGATCGGGATGATGAAGGTCAACTTCCTCAAGCGCCTGGAGAGCAGCGTGCATTCCTTTGCCCTGACCCTGGAGCGCACCTGCGAAAAGATAAGAGAGCTGATCGGCAAGCTCGAGGATTTCAAAGCCCGCCAGCAAAACGGCGAACTGGAGTCGGTGGAACTCGAGGCCGAAGAGGACGAGGAGCTGCAAGAAGCCCTTCAGGTGGGCAAACAGATCAAGTACGACCTGCGCCACCTCGATGTGGAGCGCTGGCTACAAGACCTGCGGGCCGACTTTGAACAGCTCAACGACCTTCTGAGCGTGGCCCGCACGGTCACACCCGAACGCGATGCCAAGCTGGCCGAATTGCGGGGGTTGCTCGAGGCCAAAATCAAAAACCCCACCTGCAACAAGCAGGGCCAGCCCAACCGCAAAGCCCTGGTCTTCACCGCCTTTGCCGATACGGCCAAGTATCTCTACGAACAGCTCGAGCCCTGGGCGCGGGCCCAGGGGGTGCATATCGGGCTGGTGGTGGGAACCGGCGAGAACCGGGCTACCCTGGGCCAGAGCGACTTTGGCGCCATTCTGACCAACTTTGCGCCCCGCGCCAAGCGCCGCGAACGCCTGCCCAACTTCCCCCAAGACCAGGAGATCGACATTCTGATTGCAACCGACTGCATTTCCGAGGGGCAAAACCTCCAGGACTGCGACTACCTGGTGAACTACGACATCCACTGGAACCCGGTGCGGCTCATCCAGCGCTTCGGGCGCATAGACCGCATCGGCAGCCCTAACCAGAGTATCCAGATGGTCAACTTCTGGCCCACCGGCGACCTGAATGCCTACCTGAACCTTAAGAACCGGGTAGAAGCCCGTATGGCCCTGGTAGACCTCGCCGCCACCGCGCAGGACAACCCCCTGACCCCCGAACAGGTGCGCACCGACCTCTCCTACCGCGACCACCAACTCCTGCGCCTGAAGGACGAGGTGCTCGACCTGGAAGACCTCGAGGATGGCGTGACCCTGACCGACTTTAGCCTCGACGACTTCCGCATGGACCTGAACAACTTTCTGGACGAACACCGGGAGGCCCTCGAGAGCGCCCCCTTGGGCTTGTTTGCCCTGGTGAGCGAAACCGCTACCGCCCAGCCAGGCATCGTCTTTTGCCTCCGCCAGACCGGCCCTGCGGCCAACGTCGGCCTGAACCCCCTGAGTCCCTACTTTTTGGTATATGTGCGTTCCGATGGCACGGTGCGCTACACCTATGCCCAGGCCAAGCAGACCCTCGAGCTCTACCGCACCCTTTGCGCCAACCAACCCAAGGCCGACCAAACCCTGCACGACTACTTCGACAAGCAAACGGGCAATCTGGAAAACCTCGAGCAGCCCTCTGCTCTGCTGCGCGCGGCCTTAGACAGCATTCGCCAGACCTTCCAGCGCAAAGCCACGCAAAGCCTGTTTACAGGGCGTGGGGGCATGGTGCCCAAGCAGGAAGAGCAGGTCACTGAAGAAACCCCTTTTGAGCTGGTGACCTGGCTGGTCGTTCTGGAACAGCCCAAGAACCATTTGGTATAATCAAGTTGCCAAATGGAAATTGCCATGTTCCCCGCCCGCACCGACCCTACCCTCGAGCCCCTGGCGTTTTTCGGCCTGAACCCCCACAGTACCGACGAAGGCATCCGGGAGCTCAAGAGTGGCCTGCCGGTGGAGGGGTGGGCAGCCCTGGTTCACGCCCTGGACACTACCGAAAAGGCGCTGGCCGAGGTCGTGCAGCTTCCCCTCACCACATTGGCCCGTCGCAAGAAGACCGGGCGCTTCACCCCTGAGGAAAGCGAACGCCTGTTGCGCATCGCCCGACTGGTGGCACAAGCCCAGCAGGTCTTCCGCACTGAGCAGGGTGTGGCCCGGTGGTTCAAAAAGCCCAACCGTGCCCTCGGGGGCAAAACCCCCCTCGAGTACGCCAGCACCCCCATCGGGGCGGAGGAAGTCGAGCGGGTGCTGGAGCGCCTCCTGGATGGAGGCCCCGCCTAATGGCGGTGATACAGGCCTGGCGGCTGGTGAGCGTTGCGCGGGCCGATACGGCTTTCGACGGCGAGGGCAGCTACCGCTATGGCAACCGCTGGAATCACCCAGGAACGCGGGTGGTCTACCTTGCTTCCACCACCAGCCTGGCCGCCCTCGAGGTGCTGGTACACGCCGAGAGCTACGACGAGCTGCCGGAGTACCGCGCTTTTCCGGTGGAGTTCGACGAAAGCCTGGTGGCGGAACTACCCGAGCTACCCCCCGACTGGCAGCAAAGCCCGGCTCCCCAAAGCACCAAGCGCCTGGGGAGCCGGTGGGCCCAGGAGGGCAAGAGCGCGCTCTTACGGGTGCCCAGTGCCGTGGTGACATGGGAACATAACTACGTGCTGAACGTACTCCACCCCGACTATGCCAAGGTACACATCGGGGAGCAGCGGGTATTTATACCAGATTCGGTTAGTTCGTCACCGAATGGTGACGAACTAACCCGACCGAAGGGAGTGCTCTAGGATTCAAAAAGATAGCCCCTGGGTTTTTGGTTTTGAAGAGTATCTTTTTGAATCCGGTATTACCTTTGACCCCAGGCTAAACAAGTAGGTTCAGAACCGCCTTTTCGCGAAAACTCCAGCACCCCTTGGTCAAAAACTGCCGCAGGTGCCGCAACGGTATATTTATGGCTAATGAACCAGGAGCTGCGCAAGAATCTCGTAATTGCTCTAAGGGATTTTGCCGATAAGCCCCTCGAGCAAGCCGCACGCACCCTCTGGCGCTCGCTGGGCTACCAGAGCAGCCGCACCGCGCCCCTCAACCTGGACGACCTACCCGAGCCCGAAAGGCTTTCCGAGCTAAAGGCCCATACCCGCCAGTTCTGCTTCTTGTTCCAGCTCACCACCGAGGAGATTCGCCTGGGTTTGGGTGCGGGGCGCTACGAGAACCAAATTGTGAAGTCCTACGTGTTTGTGGCCCTGGAACTCAAAGAGCTTGAGTACACCCGGGGCCAACTGGCCGAGTTCACCCGCAGGCTGAGCCGGGCCTTCCCCATGCCGGTGATGGTGCTTTTCAAGTACGGCGAGTACCTGACCATCGCTGCCGTAGAGCGGCGGGTTAACGAGCGGGACGAGCGCAAGGACGTGATCGAGCGGAACAAGGTCACGCTCATCAAGGACATCCGCTTTCAAAAGCCCCACCGCGCCCACCTGGACATCCTGGCCGACCTGGCCCTCTCCAGTCTGAGCGCCAGCAAAACCATTACGCACTTTGTGGAGCTAGACCGGGCCTGGCGCAAGCAACTGGACACCAAAGAACTCAACCAGCGCTTTTATCGGGAGCTGGCCAACTGGTTTTACTGGGCCTCTACGCACCCAGGCGTCCGGTTCCCGGACTTAGGGGCCGAAACCCAACCCGCCGAGAAAAAGCGCAAGCTTCAGATGCAGCTTATCCGGCTCATCACCCGCCTGATCTTCGTGTGGTTTTTGCGGGAGAAAGGGCTGGTTCCCGATGAGCTGTTCGAGCCGAGCAAGCTAAAGACCTTTCTCAAAGACTTCAAGCCAGAAGACCCCCAGGACAGCACCTACTACCAGGCCATCCTGCAAAACCTGTTCTTCGCCACCCTCAATACCGAGATGGGCGAGGGGCGGCGCTTCAAGGAGGACAAAGGCGGCTACAACCCCGGCTACATGGTGCACAGCCTCTACCGCTACCAATCGGCCTTCCGCGACCCTCAAGCCGCTTTGCAGGTGTTCTCGAGCGTCCCCTTTCTAAACGGCGGCCTCTTCGAGTGCCTCGATCGCGAGGCCGACAAGGCCCTGGGATTGCCCGAGCAGCGCATAGACGGCTTCTCGGATCGCCCCGAGCGCCGGGCCTATGTGCCCAACGAGCTTTTTTTTGCCCAGGAGCTAGAAGCCGACCTGAACAGCTTTTATGGAACCAAAGGTAAGCGCTACCGGGTGCGGGGCCTGATT
The DNA here is from genome assembly GCF_000373205.1 of Calidithermus timidus DSM 17022. Taxonomy (NCBI): domain Bacteria; kingdom Thermotogati; phylum Deinococcota; class Deinococci; order Thermales; family Thermaceae; genus Calidithermus; species Calidithermus timidus. The sequence continues at coordinate 163,497 of NZ_KB890698.1, read as the reverse complement.
GAACTCTTGAACAGCTACAAATTCACCGTCAGCGAGAACACCCCCATCGAGGAAGAAGTGGCCCTCGACCCCGAACTATTGGGCAAGGTGTTCGAGAACCTGCTGGCCGCCTACAACCCCGAGACCGAGGAGACCGCCCGCAAGGAAACCGGTTCGTTCTACACCCCCCGCGACGTGGTGGACTTCATGGTAGACGAGAGCCTGCGGGTCTATCTGCACGAAAAGCTGAGCGGCGGCCACGGGATCCAGACGAACCTCGAGGCCCGCCTGCGCCAACTGCTGGCCTTTCACAACGAAACCCCGCCCTTCTCGGAGGAAGAAAAACGGTGGATTATCGAGGCCATAGACGAGTGCAAAATCATAGACCCGGCCTGTGGCTCGGGGGCCTTTTTGCTGGGGGCGCTGCAAAAGCTGGTGCACATCCTCGAGCAGCTCGACCCCGGCGGCCAACTCTGGCGCGAGCGGCAAGAAGAGAACCTGCGGCGCGAGATCGAGGGCGACCCCGAGGTGCAAAGGCTCAAGCTCGACCTACAGACCATCCAGAAAATCAGCCTCGAGGAAGCCCGCACCAAGGCCGAACGCGAGGTGCTCGAGCGCCTCCAGGCCCGCCTCCAAGCCCTGCGCGACGCCTTCGACCCCCACCTCACCTACCCCGACTACGCCCGCAAGCTCTACCTGATTGAAAACTGCATCTACGGCGTGGACATCCAGCCCATCGCCGTCCAGATTGCCAAGCTACGTTGCTTTATTGCCCTGGTGGTAGACCAGAAGCACGACGACACCCGCCCCAACCGGGGTATTTTGCCCCTGCCCAACCTCGAGACCAAGTTTGTGGCCGCCAACTCGCTCGTTCCCCTAAACCAGCAGGCGGCCATGCTGCCCCTCGAGGTTGAGGCGAAAGAGGCCGAGCTCCAGAAAATTCGCCACCAGCACTTTCTGGCCCGCAGCTTCGCCAAAAAGAAAGCCCTGCGCCAGCGCGACGCGCAAATCCGGGCCGAAATTGCCCAAATCCTCGAGCACAGCGGCTTTGCCAGCGACGAAGCCCGCCGCATGGCCCAGTTCGACCCCTACAACCAAAACGACTTTGCCCGCTTCTTCGATGCGCACTGGATGTTTGGCCTCGAGCGCGGCTTCGACATCGTCATTGGCAACCCCCCCTACATCCGCCAGGAGAAAATTAAGGCCGACAAACCCCTCTATCAGCGGGTATACCCCGACGTATACGTCGGAACCGCCGACCTCTACGTCTACTTCTTTCGCCTGGGCCTGAAGCTTTTGCGCGAGGGCGGGGTGCTGTGTTACATCTGCTCCAACAAATACTTCCGCAGCGCCTACGGGGCCAAGCTACGCCACCACCTGGCCCGCCAGACCCGCATCCGGCTGCTGGTAGACTTCGGCGATGCCCCGGTCTTTACCGCCATCGCCTACCCCAGCATCCTCCTGACCCAAAACGCCCGGCAGGGCGGCCAGGTGATGCGGGTGCTGAACTGGAACCCCCAACACAACATCGAAAACTTCCGCGACACCTTCGAGCAAGCGCACTTCCCCATGCCCCAGTCCAGCCTGACCGACGACGGCTGGCGCATCGAAGGCCAGGAAACCCTGGCCCTACTGGACAAGCTGCGCAAAGCCGGCACGCCGCTGGGCGAGTACGTGGGGGGTAGGTTCTACTACGGTATAAAGACCGGCCTAAACGAAGCCTTTGTGGTAGACCGCGCCACCCGCGACCGCCTGATGGCCGAACACCCAAGCAGCGCCGAGGTGCTCAAGCCCTTCCTGCGCGGGCGGGACGTGAAGCGCTGGCAAGTGGACTTTAGCGAGCAATACCTGATCAAGATAGAATCCTCCGAGAATGTTCGGCACCCATGGTCGGGTAAACCCCAGGAGGAGGCCGAGAGGATTTTCGAGAAAACCTACCCTGCAATCCATGCTTTCATGCAAAAGTATCGCAACCAGCTCATCCAGCGATACGACCAAGGGCACTACTACTGGGAGCTCCGAGCTTGTGCCTACTGGAAAGAGTTCGAGCAGCCGAAGATTGTTTATCCTGACATCTCAATTAGCAACAACTTTGCTCTTGACACCGAAGGATACTACGTTGACTGTACACTATTTCTCATTCCAACGGCAGACAATTATCTTCTAGGGTTGTTGAACTCTACGCTGGTAACTTGGTTCTTTGGGTATATTTCGCCAAAAGTTCGTGGCGATTTTATGCGATATAAGTCAATATACGTAGAACAAATCCCCATCCCCAAACCCACCCCCGAAGCCGAGGCGCTGGTTACCCGGCTGGTGGACTACATTTTGCTAGCAGCGCGGGAGGGCGCTGGCGAGGTGGTGAGGGTTTTGGAGCAGGTGGTGGATGCGCTGGTGTACGAGCTGTACCTGCCGGAGGAGCTGCACCGGGCGGGGTGCTTTCCGCTGCGGGTGCTCTCGGAGGTGTGTTGGCCCCAGAACCCCACTCTGGACGAGCTGCGGGCGCTGGTGCGCAAGCTATCCGAACCCAACCACCCGCTGCGCAGCCTGGTCTTTTCCCTGGATAGCATCCCCGAGGTGCGCCTGATCCAGCAGTCCGCGGCCAAAAACCAGTCCGCCCGCCCGGTGTCAGAGGATTCGGATGCAGAGGAGTAGGGCATCGCTCAGAACTCGTAAAGCAGTTCGTGCGTACTCCCAAACGACCCTTCCCCGATAGCTTAGACTTAAGCGGTCTATGAGCTGGCTGCAACGCCTCCGCGAGGGGCTTACCAAAACCCGTGAAAACATCACCAAGGCCATCCCCTGGAGCGGCAACCCCGAGGAGGTGCTCGAGGAGCTCGAGTACGCCCTCATCGCCGCCGACGTGGGGGTGGAGGCCACGCAGGAGATCCTCGAGGAGGTGCGGGCTTCGGGCAAGCGCGACCTGCGCGAGGCGGTGAAGGAGGCGCTGGTGCTGCAACTCGAGCCCGACGCCCGCCGGGCCAAGCTGCGCAAGCTGGGCTTCAAGCCCGATGCCAAGAAGGCCACCGTCGAGCCTCAGGGTAAGGTGGTGCTGATGGTGGGGGTCAACGGCGTGGGCAAGACCACCACCATCGCCAAGCTGGGGCAGTACTACCGCTCGAAGGGCAAGAGCGTGATGTTCTGCGCGGGCGACACCTTCCGCGCGGCAGGCGGGGCCCAGCTCGGGCTGTGGGGCCAGCGGCTGGGCATCCCGGTGATCCAGGGCGAGGAGGGCTCCGACCCCGCGGCCCTGGCCTTCGACGCGGCCTCGGCCCGCAAGGCGCGCGGCGTGGACCTGTTGATGGTCGACACCGCCGGGCGGCTGCACACCAAGCACAACCTCATGGAGGAGCTCGCCAAGGTCAAGCGCTCCATCGCCAAGGCCGACCCCGGCGAGCCCGGCGAGGTGTGGCTGGTGCTCGATGCGGTGACGGGTCAGAACGGCCTCGAGCAGGCCAAGCGCTTCAACGAGACCGCCGGCCTCACCGGGGTCATCGTCACCAAGCTCGACGGCACCGCCAAGGGTGGGGTGCTGGTGCCCATCGTGCGCGAGCTGGGCGTGCCCATCAAGTTCATCGGGGTGGGCGAGAAGGCCGACGACCTGCAGCCTTTCGACGCGGGCGAGTTCGTCGAGGCACTGCTGGGGTGAGCAAGCTCTTCGACCTCTTCCAGCCCCTCGCGGCCCAAGCCGGGGAGGTAGCGGGCGTTCCCTACCTGCTCCAGCCCAGCTTCCCGCTGCTGCTCGCCAACACCGCCTTTGGCTTCGACCCGGGCGCACTGGACGGGCTCGAGGCCCGCTTCGCCCAGGCCGGTCTTCCGCTGGCCTTCACCCTGCCCGAGGACGATCCGGCACTGCCGGAGCTGGCGGCTTCAGGCCTCTCCCCTTCCGCCACCTTCGAGCTGTGCCAGGCCCAGCCCTCCAAGCGCTCCTTCTGGACCGAGCAGGTGCCCTGGAGCGAGGCCTGGAGCCTGTCGCGCGTCCTCACCGAGGCCTACGGCGCCCCCGAGTGGCGTTTTCCCTTTGCCCAGGCGCTGGGCAAGCTGCTGCGCAAGGAGGGCTCGAGCGCCTTCTTCGCCTACCTCTACGGCGAGGCGGTGGGGGCCGTCGTGACCTACCGGGGCGTAGGGCTGATGGCCGGGGTAGTGCCCACCCGGCAGGGCGCCGGGGCCGGTGTGGGCCTGCTGGGGCGCATCGCTCCCATGCCCTTCCTGCGCCTGGCCGGGAGCGCGGCGGAGTTTCCGGGCGAGGTGTTGCAGCGTTTCGTACGCTACGGACCCGCCTAGGCAAATGCCCCTACAGCACCCCCTACAATGGCTTTGATATGGACGCGAAGAACAAAAGCCCGCTGGACTGGGGCTCTCTCCTGCTGGCCCTGGCCTGGCTGGTGGCCATCGTGGCGATGCTGGGCAGCCTCTACTACTCCGAGGTGCGCAAGTTCGTGCCCTGCACGCTGTGCTGGTACCAGCGCATCGCCATGTACCCGCTGGTGTTCATCCTGGGTACCGCGCTGTGGCGCGGCGACCTGAAGGTGAAGTACTACGTGCTGCCGCTCTCCCTGGTGGGCGGTAGCATCAGCGTGATCCACCTGCTCGAGCAGCGCGGCCTGCTCGACACCTCGGCGGTGTGCAGCAGCACCGTGCCCTGCTCGGTCGAGTACATCCCCAGCTTTCCCATCCCGCTGCAAGCCCTCATCGCCTTCGCGCTCATCAGCGTGGCGATGCTCCTGATCCGACCCAAACAGGGCTGATGGCTAAAAAGCGTGCGGGCCGTGCTTCCCCGCCGTCGAGGATCGAGGTGCCTCGCGTTTGGCGTACGACGTACGACCCGCGCCATTCAAGCCCCATAGCCAGAGCCCCCAGCACATAGGCGGTGCCCTGGCCGGCCTCGCCCCCGATCAGATCTTCGGCGCCGATGCTGCCTCGAGTCGTTGTTCAGGACCAGGCTGGGCGTCCAGCCGGTGAGGCTCAGGTTTGAGATCCGCAGGCCGGTCACACCCAGGTCCACTCCCTCGCCCCACACAGCTCCCGTCCACACCCAGCGCAGGACAGCTGCCGGAGGTGACCGCTCCGGCGAACCAGGGGCTCCCCTGCACTCCCAGAACCCCCGCCACGTGCACCCGACCTTCCAGCACCGCCGTGCCGTCGAGGAGGTAGAGCTTCCCGGCCAAATCGTAAGCGTTGTCCAGCAGCAGGAGCCCGCTCGGGGTCAGCGCCGCGCCTATGCCCAGGATCCACTCCCGGGGCCACACGAAATGGCCCTGTTCGGACAAAAACCAGACGAGGAAGAGCAGGATCAGCCCCAGGGCCAGCAACAGGTGGCCCAGCACCGCCCCGGCCCCCAGCAGCCAGTGGCGGCCTTCCCGCAGCCCCCCGCCGGCCCAGGCGTTGAGGGCGGTCAGGCCAACCAGCCAGAGCAGCGTCGCCCAGAGGTAAGGCTGCCAGATCGGCAGCGCCCACAGGGGCAGGGCCAGGGCGGTCAGGACCAGAGCCCGCCGCCAGGTCAGGCGGCCCAGGGTCCAGGCCACCGCCACCGGGCCCAGCAGGCCGCCCGAAGGTATGCCGAGGAGTAGATAGCGCAGGGAGAGCATACCGATATCTCGCTCAGGGCCAGTTGGGGGGCTGGTGGGGCGGGAAGATGAGGGTGCCTTCGGGGAGGCCGTCTGGGTTTTGGTTGGTGGAGCGGTAGAGCAGGTCCATGTAGAAATCCACCAGCTCCTGCGGCTCGGTGACCTCCTCGACGCGCCAATCGCCCTTCTCGCAGCGCACGCTGCCGTCGGGCTGCTCCACCGCGCCGAAGTTGCGCCCCATCACCCGCCACAGCCGCTTCTCCCAGGGGTGCAGGAAAGGCCCTCTGCCCTGGGCGGCGGCGTAGTAGATCACCCAGTTGTCGGTGCGGTTGTTCAGGACGATCTCGGGGGAGTCCACCCCGATGGAGTGGTTGGTGAGAACATCCCTGGCCTCACCCATCCCCTTGTACACCCCGTTGGTCCACGACCAGAGCTCGGTAAAGCTGGGGGGCAGATCTAGCTGACCCACCTCCCGCCCCTGAACAGAGGCCGACTTCCAGAGGGAGATGTAGATGCCCTTGGGGTAGTAATGCCCCGAGTCCTGCTGGAAGCAGCTGATGAAGGGGCCGCTCACCGGAACCGTGTTGAGGCTGCTCCAGACCGCATCGTCCCTCGGGGTTTTGCCCGCCAGCCCAGGCCGCTCCTCCCAGGGAAAGCGATCGAGCTCCAGGAAGGTCACCGGCCCCACCGGGGCCTCGAACTTCCAGGGGAAGCCCCGCTCGAGGTCGATCTTGAACCCGTACTTCCAGAAGAACTTGCGCCCGCCGAAGCGCTTGTCCCAGGTTACGTCCTGGCCGTAGTGCAGGATGTAGCCCTGATCGAAGCCGAAGCTCTGCTTTTCGGAATACAGCTTCCTGCTCTCGGGAACGTCCGGGGTGCCGTACCACTGGTGGCGCTGCTTCCCGTCCGGCGACTCGATGTAGGTGGTCACCTCCAGGCCCCGGGCCGCTTGCTTGAAGTAGTAGAAGACCAGCTCGGGGTTATTAGCAGCATTGCCCCAGACGATGGGGCCGTCGGCGGGGGGATCCGCCGGCGGCGGGGGGGGCGGGGGCTCAACGCGGTTGCAGGCGGCGGCCAGCAGAGCGGGAACCAGGATCAGCAGTGCGATGCGCTTCATGAGACCCATTCTAGTGCGAGTTCGACTGCCCGGCGGGCGATTATGAGAGGATCAGTTGATCGTATCCTCCCGCCCCGAGGCAAGGCAGGGGGACAGCCCATCCCCGTCCCCGAGCACCACATCCCAGCCCCCGTCCCTGGTCCAGCCGCAGAGGTAGTCGAAGTGGTAACGCCCGGGCTTGATGAATTTATCAAGGCCGCTCCCGTCGTTCCTAAGCTCGTAGACCTGGCCGGTGGTGAGGTTGGTCCCGCGGGTGTACCCCTTGTCCGGGTAGCTGGAGCTGCGGCTGCTGAAGGTCACGACGGCCCGACCGCCGACATCGAAGCGGTCGGTGATGACGACCCGGCTCCAGGTGAGGGTAGGGCTGACCTCAAGCACCGTGGCTTCCTTTCCCTCGTGGCTGATCTGACGGCTGGACACGCTGCCGTCGAGGTGGGGATTCAGGGGTACGGCGATCGGGTTCTGGGGGGTGTCGGTCCAGACCCGGCTCAGTGGGACGCTCACCTGGCACCCGCGGGGTTCACCCGGATCGCCGCGGTTGTATTCCAGACACACTGAATCACTCCACGCGCGCTCGACGGGGTAGGAGGGAGAGGACTGCGGCCAGGTGCGTCCATTGGGGATGAGTAAACGGTCCAGCAACCACTCCGCCTGGCCCCCCTGGGCGTCACGTCCCAGCGAGGCCACGGAGAAACCGCCTCCGTCGTGGTAGCGGGTTACGCCCTCGATGGCGTAGTTCACCGCAACGGGGTTGGTCATGCCAAGGGCGTAACCCCTGATTCCGTTGCCGGGTCCGTCGCAGAGCATCCCGGTGTTGATGTAGTACAGCTTCCCGGGTTGCATCAGGGAGGGGTCGACGGCGAATCGGCCCGAGAAGCCCTGAAAAGCAAAACAACCCCCACCCCCGCTGTACTCGAAGGTGATGGGAGGAGAGTCGAGGGGGATGGCCTCGGTGTAGGTCTGGGTCACCGAGGTGTTGGGCCACCAGAACAGGCTCACCAGCCCGAAGGTGCTCGCCCAAAGCGTCCCCCACAGAAGGTTGCCGTAGTCTATCCCATGCTTGTAGAGCACCTGCACGCCCCCGCGGTATAGAGCCCCGTCCGTCACATCTACCCTTTGGTCGATGCGCAGGTAGGCCACCTTCTCATTGGTGTACCCTACCCAAACCTTCTGCACCTGGCGGGGGTCGAGCCGCACGGATTGCACAGCGGTGTTGACCGGTCTCCTATTTCGGTCCAGCGGCCTCATCTCCACCCCCACCTGGGGGCGGCGGGTCAGCGCGTAGACGGTGTAGTCGGTGGGGCTGCCGTCGGACTTGGGGGCGAACTCGTAGTCGAAGGTTCCCCAGCCCCTATCGTGGACGGCCCGGGTCGGGAGTTGTTCTTGTTGTTGGGCCAGGCCCGAGGCCAGGGTCAAGGCGAGCGAGAACAGTAGCGCTTTGTGCATATCACCTCCACAGGCAATCCCTGATTTCGGCTTCGGGAGGGATCGAGCCTGAGATCTCATCGCTGGGCTGTATGCAGACTATAGGCTCTGCCGAAGGAACGTCGGCGCCCTGGTACTCCAGGGTGAGGCGCAGCTTATAAGGGTAGGGCTTGAAGCTGTAGCGCACCACCCCTCCGTCGGCCTCGCCCTCGCTGGGCACATCCACGCTGTAGCCGGCAGCGCGGTCGGGGACCCACTTGCCCAGGCCGGAGGGGTCGGACAGCTCGAGCCAGGTGAGGGTGTAGCGTCCCGGCTCCACCTCGAGCACCTGCGTCCCTTCAGGCAAGGAGGGGTTGTAGCGGGCAAAGGTGCCCTCCGCCTGGAGGGTGACCGGTTGCGGTAGGTTGCGCGGCGGATTGCCCGTCGGCTGGCTGGTCACCTGCACCCGCAAACGGCCCCGCAGCCGGGTATAGGCCACGGTGGTGACCGGCCGGTTGGCCCCGCCCACCTCCACCTCCAGGCTGCGGCCCTCGGGGGGAGCGGTCAGGCGGTAGCGCACGAAGGGCAGGGCAGGGTGCACCACGCCGTTCGCCGAGAGGCGGTAGACCCCCTGTTGCAGGCCGGAGAGGACGGCGGCGGCGGTCAGGGTGCGGTTGAAGCCGCCGGGGCCGTCGATGGGCACCGAGGCCTCCACCCCCGGGTCCAGGCCGATCACCTTCACCTGCCAGTCCCCGGCGGCCAGGGGCGGGGGCCCGGCGGCGCTGCAGTCCAGGCGGCGCAGGCCCAGCCCGGCATCGGCCTGGAAGAGCAGGTCACTCTCCAGGGAGCGGCGAGCCTCCTTGGTGTTCTGGCCGCTGCGAAGCTCAAAGGAGAGGGACAAGCCGGCCAGGTCGTAGCGCTGTCCCCCCGACTGCTCGAAGAGGAGCGGGGTCTCGCGGTAGAGGGTCTGGCCGTCCGGGGCCCGGTAGACGTAGCGCAGGTTCGGGGCGGCCGCGCTCATCAGCGCCTCGGGAGCGCCGTCCTCCTGCTGGAAGAAGAGCTGCCCGGCTCCCAGGCTGCCGCTCCCGGCAAAGGTGTTGAGGGCCGCCCCGCTACCCAGCCGGGCCAGGGTAGCCCCCACCCCCCGCAGGCCCCGTCCGCCCGGCACGGCGCAGGCCGTACCCTCCAGACTGTACAGGCCGGTGGCGGCGTCCAGGGCGGTCACCCGGGAGAGGGTGTAGACGTAGCCGTTGCCCCCCGTGTCCACCACCACCACCCGACGCAGGGCCCGGGGGTCGTAGGAGGGGTTGAGAAAGCGCACGCTGAGACCGGTGGCGCTCACTCCCAGCACCTGGAAGCGGCTCTCGGGCAGGCCCTGGAGGAACTCGAAGCCCGCCGGAGCCCCCCGCAACGGCAACAGGAAGGGGCGCTCGGCCAGCACCTGCTGCACGGTACTGTTGGCCCGGCGCAGCTCGGCCTGCAAGTCGGCGCCCTGCAGCACCGCTTGCTGCTGATCGGAGGAGACCGTCATCAGCCGCACCGCTCCGGCCACCAACAGGCTGGCCACAGCGATTGCCAACAGCAGCTCTACCAGGGTCACGCCTGCCCTTCTCATAACTCGCGTTCCACCTCCAAAGAGGCTTTCTTGAGCCAGGTGGGTGGTTCGTAACAGAACTCCCCCCCCTCAAGCGTCTCAACTCTTTGCAGGGGGCCTATTGAAAGGGTCTTCGAATCGCCCTCCTTTTGGAAAACCACTTCGGCGCAAGGATTGCCCTCGTAAGTGTAAAAGACGGGGTTTGGCCGGTAGCCCTCTTCCAAAAGGGCCAGTACGGTAGCTTTAAGGTCGTAAGTCTTGGCTTCCTTTTCATTGACCTCCGCGAGGAAGGAATGTAGGCGTTCCCCAAGCCGTTCTGCCAAGGCCTCGATCCGCTCCGGGCTGTGGGGCGGGAATTCGGCCACCCAGTCGGGCATGACCCGGTACTCCCCGTTATCGACGGTGCCGCCGTAGTAAATTGCTTCCTTGTCGGCCCACCAACGATCCCAGTAGGTATCGCTGCCCCAGGTTTGCACGATGCTCACCACATCCGGGGAAATTTCCATCGCGCTCCGATAGCCCATGTGGTCCACTTTCTCGACGACGACCCCGGGATATTGGTCGTAGGGATAGAACCGGACGTAGAGCTCTCCTTCTCGCTGGAGGAGGTTGTGGTAGGTCTGCCGCACGTCCACCTGGAGCGCATCCAGATCCGGTTCGGGCCTCTCGTCCTTCAAGTCCCCTGGTGCATATATCCTGGGCTGAGTGATACCAGATTCGGTTAGTTCGTCACCGAATGGTGACGAACTAACCCGACCGAAGGGAGTGCTCTAGGATTCAAAAAGATAGCCCCTGGGTTTTTGGTTTTGAAGAGTATCTTTTTGAATCCGGTATGAATAGGTGCAAGTTTTGAGTTAACCCGGTCTTCTACACCGACAACCACGAAGTCACCCGAGGGGGCCGGGGTAGGGATCGTGTCGAACGTGGTGGTGCGGCCCAACGTGAAGGCGGGCAACCTGCGGGCCTTGCGCATCAAGGGCATGGCGCTGCGGGCGATGCCGGCTTCCTAGACCTCGAGCCCCTCTTCCAAAAAAGCCAGCGCCCCCTTGGCCTGGAGATGAGCGAGTTCGTCAGGCAATAATCCCCGGGCCTCGAGCCGCCCCCAGGCCAGGCCGGTCAGAAAGCGCTGACGCTCGAGGGGATCGGGGGGCAGGTGAGGCGAAACCACCAGCAGGTCCACATCGCTTTCCAGGTTGAAATCCCCCCGCGCCACCGAGCCATACACCCAGATCCGGGCCTCACCCAGCCGCTCGCGCACTTGCCGGGCAAAGCGGCGGGCCTGCTCGAGTAGGGCATCGCGTTCGACTTCTCGCCAGGCCAGGGCAGTTTCAAGCACAGCCTCGCACCTCCTCTACCCATTCCAGCACGCTTTGGGCTGCTTCCAGGGCGGCCTCGGCCCGCTTGCGCGAGTAAAACTGAAATGGGCTCCCCGACGGAAAAGCATCCGGGTAGCGGGCCGGGATGTAGTGCGGGTCGAGTTCCCGCGCGGCCTCCCAGAGGGCCTCGGGCGCTTCCACTCCTGCCCCGGCCAATGCCTCTAGCAGCCGCAGCAGGGCATGGCCGTAAGCAGGTTGCCCCAACCCCCGCAATAAGCCCTTGAGGGCGTACTCGCCTGCTTGCTGGGCCTTGAAGCTGGCCCAGTCGAAGTCGCCCGCTTGGGCGTCGCGCCGGGCCGAGGCCAGGGGGTGCTTGGCCTGGCCCCACCAGCGGGCGTACTCCTCCTGGTCGAATAGCTTCACTCTCTGATTCTAGCGCACCCATCGTGGTTGGTTGCGTCGGACTCCAGACTCTTATCACAACTTTTGACACCCCACACGGTTGAAGCCGTGGGATTCTTGGGAGTACTCCCGTAACCGGGGGTTCTGCCTTGCGGCACCAAGCGTCGAAAACTGAGATCTATGGGCTTTTCCCTGCGCACCCCAAGGCCCCGGCACCGGAGGGCGGACATGGCGGCACATCCTCTTCCACTGGCGGCCTAGGGCGAAGGCCTCAGCATGAAAGGGTATTATGCGTGCCCAACCAAGGATCGTGCACTGGGGCGGGACGCAGCTCCACATGCCTCCCCTTGATGAGCGGGCGACCATAGGCGCGTTGCTCCAGTGTACGGAGCGCTTTCAACACCCCCCGCTCGAGCCCTTGCGCGGGCTCGAGCGCCCGGCGTAGACTCGGCTCATTCCGCGTTTTGCCCTTTACGTCGAGATAACTTCTTCACCAGGATGGAGGTCGCCTATGTGTGCACCGCACGTGATGGGGTTGGTGGAGCAGGCGCTCTCGCGCAGGGAGCTGTTCAGGATGGCTTTGGGAGCCGCGGCGGTGGCGACCGCCGTGGGCAAGGCCCACGCACAGGTGCAGGGTAAGGCCTTCAGCAACGTGGCCGACCTGACCCACGTGGTCTCGTCCGACTTCCCCGTTTTCCCCGGCGCGGCGCAGATGAAGATGGATCTGCTGGTCACCGTGAAGAACAACGGCTTCTACAAGAACACCCTCACCCTCGACGAGCACACCGGCACCCACATGGACGCCCCGGCCCACTTCGTGGACGGAGCCCCCACCGCCGAGACGCTGCCCGCCAGCCGCCTGATCGCGCCGCTGGTGGTGCTCAACATCAAGGCCAAAGCCGACGCCAACCCCGACGCCGAGGTGACCCCCGACGACATCCTGGCCTGGGAGCGGGCCAACGGACGCATCCCGGCGGGGGCCTTCGTGGCGATGTACTCGGGCTGGGACGCGAAGGTGGGCGACCCCAAGGCCTTCGTCAATCTCGACAGCGCCAACGTACAGCACTACCCCGGCTTCAACCCGGCGGCGGCCGAGCTGCTGGTGAAGGAGCGGGACATCGTGGGCATCGGGGTGGACACGCTCTCGCTCGACTTCGGCGCCTCCAAGGACTTCAAGACCCACGTCACGGTGCTGGGGGCGGGAAAGTACGGCCTGGAGAACCTCGCCGGCCTCGCCAACGTGCCGCCCAGCGGGGCGATGGTGGTGGTGGGCGGCCCCAAGCACAAAAACGCCTCGGGCGGGCCGGCGCGGGTGCTCGCGCTGTGGTAGCCGGATTTCAGGCCTTGGCTAAGGCGCTTTGGGCCCGGTCGGCCATGGCGAAGAGCTTTTCCTTGGTGAGGGGGATCTTGCCCTCCAGCACCAGCCCCTTCCCCTCCTCCCAGTGGGCGTGGTAGTGGATGTGCCCGCCGGGCACGCGGAACTGGATGTGCTTGAGCTCGGCGTGGCGCGGCGAGACCGAGGCGAAGAAGAAGGGCTCACCCCGCGCGTCGGAGAGGGAGGCAGCCATGATGGTGGTGGGCACCTCGTAGGGGCGCTCCATGCGGTAGATGAAGTCGGGGAAGTCGGACTCCTTGGTGAAGAGCACGCCTTTCTGGGCGGCGTATTCCCGCATCCAGTCGAGGACCTGGACCCAGGATTTGTACAGCATCTCGTCGTGGTGAGGGTCGTGAAGGGCGCTCATGGTGAGCAGTTTACCAAGCGGGAAAGGGGAGGGGGAAAGGGCTATTCCCGGGACCCGGCTCACTACGTCGCCAACGTGGCTGCGCTAAAGTAGCCTGGATGCAGCTCGCCGACCTGCCGCCCCTGCCCGAGGAACCAGGGGTCTACCTCTGGAAGCAAAGGGAAAGCATCATCTACGTAGGCAAGGCCAAAAACCTCAAGGCCCGCGTGACGAGCTATTTCCACGCCGAGGGCAAGTCGCTGCGGATCAGCCGGGAGGCCAGTCACCTCGAGTTCATCGTCGTGCGCGACGAGGTGGAGGCGCTGCTGCTGGAGGCCAACCTCATCAAGCAGCACCGCCCCAAGTACAACGTCCTGATGAAGGACGACAAGCACTATCCCTTCCTCAAGCTCACCAACGAGCCCTTCCCCATGCTCATGATCGTGCGCCGCATCCTGCCCGACGGCGCCCGCTACTGGGGCCCCTTCCCCGACGGCGGCGCGGTGCGCCGCATCAAGCGGCTCGTGGACCGCTTCTTCCCCCTGCGCAAGAACAGCGGCTTCCCCATGAAGAAGCGCCGCTACCCCTGCCTCAACTTCTCGATGGGCCGCTGCTTAGCCCCCTGCGTGGACCGGGCCGACCCCGAAGCCTACGCCGCCGCGGTCAAACAGGTCGAGAAGCTGCTCGACGGCAAGGTGGGCGAGCTCTTCGAGGGCCTCGAGGCCCAGATGCGCCAGGCCGCCATGAGCCAGGACTTCGAGCGCGCCGCCGAGATCCGCGACCAGATCAGGGCGGTGCAGGCCTTCTTCGGCACCCCCCAGCAGGCTTATGACGTGGAATTGGGCGACCTCGACTTCCTGGGCTTCGCCCGCGCCGCCGACTACGTGGTGATCCAGCTCTACCAGGTGCGCGGCGGGCAGATACTGGGCCGCACCAGCCGCTTCGCGGAGGGGGTCAAGGAGGACAGCAACGAGGAGCTGCTCAGGGCCTTCCTGCGCGACTACTACCTCGAGGCCACCCCCCTCCCGCCCCTGGTGCTGCTGCCCTTCGCCATCGACGACCAGGATGCGCTTTCGGCCTTCCTAAGCTCCAAAGGGCGCAGGGTCGAAGTGCGCGTGCCCCAGCGCGGCGATAAGACCCGCCTCGTCGAGCTCGCCCAGCGCAACGCCCAGAGCGCGCTCGAGTCCGAGCTCAAGCTCATGGAGCGCAAGGGCGACCACCCCGGCCTCAAGGCCCTGGCCGAGGTGTTGGGCCTCTCGCGCCGTCCCTACCGCATCGAGGGCTACGACATCTCCAACCTGATGGGCGAGGCGGTGGTGGGCTCGATCACCGTCTTCGAGGGGGGGAGGCCCAAGAAGCCGGAATACCGCCGCATGAAGATCAAGGGCCTCAAGGGCGCCGCCGACGACTTCTACTCCATGGAGCAGACCGTCTACCGCCGCTTCACCGGCTCGCTGGCCGAGAGCATGCCCCTGCCCGACCTGCTGCTCATCGACGGCGGCTTAGGCCAAGTGCGGGCGGCGAAGAAGGCGCTGGAGAGGGCCGGGCTCGACATCCCCCTGGTGGGCCTGGCCAAGCGCGAGGAAACCCTGGTGCTCCCCGACGGCAAGACCATCGAGCTCCCCCTCACCCACCCCGCGCTGCAACTCCTGATCTACCAGCGCGACGAGACCCACAACAACGGCCTGCAGTTCAATCGCAAGTTGCGCACTGAAAAAGCCCTCAAGAGCGTCTTCGACGGCATCAAAGGCATCGGCCCCAGCCGCAAGATGGCCCTCTTGAACCACTTCTCCACCCTCGAGGAACTGCGCGCGATGAGCCCCGAGGAGTTGGCCAAGCTGCCGGGCATGGACAGGCGCAGCGCCAGAGCGGTGCTCGAGGCCCTTTCTACGCTTGAGTAGGAGTTATCCACAGAGGATGTGGATAACTCTGTGGATAACTCGAATCGCCCTGGTATCAGTAGCCCTTCTCCCGCACCACCACGTTGAGCAGAGGCTCTCCCCGCAGGTAGCGCTCGACCTGCTGGCGCACCAGGCGGAACCCCCGCTCGAAGAGCTTGTGGGTCGAACCGGCCATGTGTGGCGTGAAGAATACCTCGGGCAGTGACCACAGCGGGTGCCCCTCGGGCAGTGGCTCGGGGTCGGTCACGTCGGAAACGAAGCGGATGCGCTTGGCCTTGATCGCCTCGATAAGAGCGTCCTGATCGACGGTCTTGCCCCGCCCGGCGTTGACGAAGAGGGCCCCTGGCTTCATCTGGGCGAAGAACCCGGCCCCGCAGAGTTTCTCGGTCTGAGGGGTGAGGGGTAGCAGGTTGATCACGACGTCGGCCTGAGGAAGCCAATCGGGGAGCTCGGAGAAGCCGTAGACGTTCTCCCGCGCGCTGCGGGCTACCCGGATGAACTGTACCCCGAAGGGCTCGAGGCGCTTCTCGGTGGCCCGGGCGATGGAGCCGTATCCCAAAAACAGCACCGTGGAGCCCTCGAGGTCTCCCACCCACCGGTAGGCCCAACGCTGCTCGCGCTGCGCGTCACGGAACTCGGGGAAGCGCTTGATGGCAGCCAGGATGGCCCCCACCACCCATTCCGAAACCGGGACGTCATGTACCCCGGCAGCATCGCAGAGGATGAGGTGGGGGGGCAGCTTGGGCAAGATCCAATCCACCCCGGCGGTGAGGGTCTGCACGACCTTCAGGGCCTCGAGCTTGGGGAGTTCGTCGAAGAAGCGCCGGGCTGAACCATAGGGGGCCACGGCAAACTCGGCCTGGGCGGCTTCAGCGGGTAAGGGACCCTGCTTGGGCAGATAGACGATCTGAGCGGGGATGCCCTCGAGGTAGCGAGGTTCAACCCCTTCTTGCACGAGCAGGAACATGGGCTAAATATACGTCGAACGCAAGACGCTTTGGCCTCGACCACTCGCCCCCTCACCCCAGGCTCTGCCACTCCTCCCGCGTGATCTCCATGTGCACGTCCTCCAGCCGCCGCTCCTCTGGCTTGGGACGCACCGGGCCGAGCGAAAGGGCCACCCGTGGACTGGGGGTGGGAAGCACCGCGACCACCCGGAAGCCCGCTTTTTGAAAGGCCTTTTGGGCCCGCAGGTTGTGCTTGAAGGTCTTGAGCTTGACCCGCTGCAGGTTCATGCGCTCGAAGGCGTAGCGCAACACCGCCCGTACCGCCTCGGTGCCGTAGCCCTGGCCCCAACGGTCCTTAGCCCCGATCAGGATGCCCAAGGTAGCTTCGCTGCGGCTGAGGTCGTAGAGTTCAACCGTGCCCAACCACTCCCCCCACTCGTCGAGGATGCCGAAGCCCAGCCGGTCGCCCCGGGCCACCTCGCCCATCACCACCCGCTTGAACAGCCATATGGGCATGCGCAGGGGACGGCTGCCGTTCCACTCGGCGATCTCGGGGTCGCGGAAGCACTCGTAAAAGCGCCGCCACTCCTCCTCGGTGAGGCCCTCGCCGAAGGGTTTGAGGGTCACCCGCCCGGAGCGGGGCCAGGTATCGGAGATCAGCACAGCTTCAGGATACGTCAAGTTTTAGGGGTCGGAGGTGAACCCCCGACCCCACTTCCGGCTAAGCGCCTCAGCGGCCCTATGGGTACAAGCCCAGCATCGCGCGCGACTCGAGCACGCGGGTCGCGGCGACGATGTAGGTCGCCGTGCGCAGGCTCACCTTGCGCTCCTCGTGCACCTGCCACACCGCCTCGAGGGCGTTGCGCATGATCTGCTCGAGGCGCTGGTTGATCTCAGCCTCGGTCCAGAAGTAGCTGTTGAAGTCCTGCACCCACTCGAAGTAGCTCACCGTCACGCCGCCCGCGTTGGCGACCACGTCGGGCACCACCAGGATGCCACGCTCGGCCAGGATGTCGTCGGCAGCCGGGGTGGTGGGGCCGTTGGCCCCTTCGACCACCACCTTGCACTGCACCTTCCAGGCGTTGGCCTCGGTGATCTGCTTCTCCAGCGCCGCCGGGATCAAAAACTCGCAGGGCACGGTGAGCACGTCCATTGCTGGGATGGGCTCGGCCTTGGGATAGCCGCGCACCCCCCCCGTAGACTGCACATGCTGGGTCAGGTCGTAAGGATCGATCCCGGCTTCGTTATAGACCGCTCCCGTCACATCCGAGACCGCCACGATGCGGGCCTTGTGGTCGTGGAAGATGCGCGCGGCGGCGTTGCCCACGTTGCCGAAGCCCTGGATGGCCACGCGGGCCCCCTCGAGGTTCATCCCCAGCTTCTCCGCCGCCACCGCCGCCGCCACGAACACCCCGCGCCCGGTGGCGTCGCGGCGGCCCAGCGAACCCCCTACCTGGATGGGCTTACCGGTCACCACGCCGGGGGTGGTATGGCCGATATTCATGGAGTAGGTGTCCATCATCCAGGCCATCTCACGCTCGGCGGTGCCCACGTCAGGGGCGGGGATGTCCTTGTTGGGGCCGATCAGGATGCCGATCTCGGAGGTGTAGCGCCGGGTCAGGCGCTCGATCTCGCCCGTCGAGAGCTTGCGGGGGTCTACCCGAATGCCCCCCTTGCCGCCGCCGTAGGGCACCCCCACCGCCGCGTTCTTGATGGTCATCCAGGCCGCCAGGGCCATGACCTCGGAGAGGGTCACGTCAGGGTGGTAGCGCACCCCGCCCTTGGCCGGGCCCCGGAAGGTGTTGTGGTGCACCCGGTAGCCCTCGAAGTGGGCCACCGACCCATCGTCCATGCGTATGGGGATATCCACGATCAGGATACGCTTGGGTCGCTTGAGGTCTTCGACCCAGTAGGCCAGCTTGCCCAAGTAAGGCGTCACGCGCTCGACTTGCTCGAGGTAGATCTCCCAGGGGCCGTTGTTCTCACTTGAGAGGTACGAAAGCGGTTCACTTCGCATAGCTGCTCCGTTGGCTCTTATTGCCCTGTATAGAATACAGCCTGCTTATACCAGATTCGGTCAGTTCGTTCCCGAATGGGAACGCCGCCCCGCCAAGGCGGGGCGGTCGACCGAAGGGAGTGCTCTAGGATTCAAAAGATAGCCTCTGAAGGTCTTTGGTTTGGGTGATTATCTTTTTGAATCCGGTATTATGCATTGCGGGATACGTCGTACGTCCTACGTCGAAGGTCCAGCGCTAAAGGCAAAACGCAAGACGCCTCAGCTCTAGACCCTCGACCGTAGGGAGGTCCGGGGTGGAGTGCTTTCCCGCACAGGCCACACCTTTTTGGCTATCGGCTATCGACCCTCTGCTCAGCTAAGGCGCGACAACTCCTTACGGGCCAGCGCCTCGAGCGCGTCGCGGTAGGGGCTGGGGGGCAGGGCCCCCAAGCGTGCCACCGCCGCTTCGACCCGCTCGTGGATGGCTTCCACGATCTCCCGGCCGATGCCCGATTGGGTGGCGAGGGTGCGCAGGCGCTCGAGGTCGCCCAATCCCTCCCCCTTGCGCCGCAGGATCGCACCCACCTCCTCGGGGAACTCCTCCAGCAGCCGCAGGGTGACGCGGGTCAGCTTGCCCTCGCGCACGTCCCCACCCACCGGCTTGCCCAAGACCTCCGGTGAACCCATGAGGTCGAGGTAGTCGTCGCGCATCTGGAAGGCTTGCCCGTAGAGCAAGCCGAACTGCGCCAACGCCTCGCGCTGCTGAACAGGAGCGCCCGCCAGCACCGCCGGCCCTTCGCAGCACAGCCGCGTCACCGAGCCGGTCTTGCCGGTGATGATGCGCTCGTAAGCCTCCAGCGAGTAATCCGCAAGTGCGGCCACCTGGAACTGCAAGACCTCCCCCTCGGAGAGCTCGCGGGCAGTCTGGGCCACCAGGGCCACCAACTCCATCCGGCCCATCTCGGCCAGCAGGTGCATCAGGCGGGCCAGCAGGTAGTCGCCGGAGAGCACCGAGACCGCGTTGCCGTACTTGCGAAAAGCCGCCACCTGGCCCCGCCGGGTCTCGGCGTCGTCTACCAGGTCGTCGTGCAAAAGCGTAGCCGAGTGCAGCAGCTCGACCACCAGGGCCATGTCCACCGCGTGGGGGGCGCCGCCGAGCGCGCCGCTGGCCAGGAACACCAACTGTGGCCGCACCCGCTTGCCACCCGCCGTCACCAGGTCCTCCTCGATCAGCCGGATGAACTCCACGTCCGAGCGGATGACTTCCCGCAGGCGCTCTTCGAAGGCCTCGAGGGGAAGCTCGAGGGAGGTGGCGAAGGGCTTCACGCTCATCCACAAGAGTATAGCAGCCCCCCTGAGACCAGGCTGCTCCGGGCTACCCATTTGGGGGGCGGTACGCCAAAGTGATGTATATTGATGATGTATGATGATTCGCAAGCAGATTTACTTGGCTCCTGAGCAGGAAGCCAAACTCAAGCGTCTGGCCCGAGCCACCGGGCGCACTGAGGCGGAGATCATCCGCGAGGCCCTGGACGCGCTGCCGGAGACCGCTGACCCGGTGCTGGCTGCGCTTTATAGCAAGGGCCTGCTCGAGTCCCCCACGATTCCTGCCAACCCTACCCAGGCACAGAGCGCCTATCAGCGTTACCTCAACCAGATCGGACAGCGCAAACTGGGTCTGGCCGAGGCGGTGCTGGAGGAGCGTAAGCAAGGGGCTTAACAATGGGGGTGCCCTGCTGAGGAGCTATGGCCTGCTACGTCGACACTTCGGCCCTGGTCAAGCGCTACGACCCCAACGAAAAAGGAGCGGCAAAGGTCATCGCCCTTCTGAGCAGCCCTGCTACCGTGCTCACCAGCACCCTGACCCCCATCGAGGTGGTTTCCGCCTTTCGTATCAAAGAACGCAACGGTGTATTCACTGCCGGGGAGGTTCAATTGGCGCTGATGGCTTTCGAGGGCCATGTCTCGCTTGAATACAAGCTGGTTGCCCCTCAACCCGGTACCTACCTCGAAGCCAAGCGGCTGCTGCTCAGTTACGCGCTGCGGGCCTACGATGCCATGCACCTGGCCACCGCCCTCACCATCGTGCAGGCAGCAGGCATCCAGCCTGGGCAGCTCGAGTTCTGGACGGCCGATCAAGCCCAAGCGGCGGCGGCGGCTGCCGAGGGGTTCGGGGTGGTATTGGTCTGATACCAGATCCGGTCAACAGAGTTATCCGCGTAGCGGAGGGCGTTAGTGCCCCTTAGAAAAGGGGATAAAGCCCCAAGGGTGGATTGAGCTCCACCTCACGAGCAATGTTATTGTTACCCGCTGCGGTATAAGACACTGCCTTGATCTCTCCCGATGGGGGAGTGGCAAAGCCAAGCAAAACGTCTTTGGTGGCCTCGGTACAGGTATCCGTAGGACCACAAGCCGCAATAGCCAGGTTAATAGAAACCTGCCCACCATTGCTCAAGTTGAGGTTACGAATCACGCCTGAAGGCGATCCGTTGAGCGGCAAAGCCACCAGAGTGAACTTGAGCTCGTACTGGTTGGAAGTTTGGTTGTAGGTGAAGCTGTAGCCTTGAACGCTAAGCTGAGCAGTGGGGGCCCCAAAAATAAGCCCAAAGTTAGAGCAACCCGTAAGCAGCAACCCGACCAGCATCGCTGCGATCAACCCATAGCGCACTTGTTTCATCCGATCATCTCCTCCCTCAAACGCGGGTTCAGGATAAAGAAACTCAGGCGGCTCAGGCCAGCCAGGAAGTCCACGTTCTCCACCGCCACTTCCCTGGGCACCTCGAGGACGACGGGTGCGAAGTTAAGGATGCCCCTCAGGCCAGAGTCTATCATCCGGTTCGCCACACTTTGGGCCGAATCCGCCGGGACGGCTATTAATCCAATCTCAATCCTTCGCTCGGCCACCACCCTGGGCAGGTTCTCCAGCGCCTCGACCGCGATCCCACGAAAGCTCAGGCCGTGCTTGGCAGGGTCGATGTCGAAGAAGCCGCGTAGGTCGAAGTGCTCGTCGAAGCCGGGGTAGTCGGCGAGGGCCTGGCCCAGACGGCCCATGCCCACGATGCACAGCCCCCAACGGCGGTTTAGGCCGAGGATCTGCTGCAACTCCCGGCGCAACACCGGGACGGTGTAGCCCACCCCGCGGGTGCCGTAGCTTCCAAAGTAGGAGAGGTCCTTGCGTACCTGGAAGGCCGTGACCTGGGCCTCTTCGGAGAGTTGCTCGCTCGAGGTGCGGTTGACGCCCCTGGCCTCGAGGTCTTCGAGAATACGCAGATAGGTCACCAGACGTGAGATCGCTGCACTGGGCACTTTCGCCATTCCAACTCCCTCCATACTTCAAGTGCCGGGGGGCACAAGCCCCGCGAGCCAACGCCGAACCCTCCAGACCATCATAGGTTGAGCTTAGGGAACGGCCAGGGTCGGCAGCCCCATGGCCTTGAGGCTGGCGATGACCTGCTCGCGGTCGTTGCCCAGGGGACCAACCCGCACCCTGATCAGGCTTCCGTCCTTGACCAGCACCACCGGCAGCCCCTCAGCCCGCAGCTTCTCGACCAGGGCCTCGGCGGAGGCCTGGCTCTTGAAAGCTCCCACCTGCACGTAAGCGGCGGAGGCCTGGGCGCCGGGTTGGGATGCGGGGCGGGCTCCCCGGTACACCTGGGCCCCGGCAAAGCTGCGCGCCACCCCTCGAGCCTGCTCCTCGGTGGCGTAAGGGCCCACCGTGACCCTGGTCAGCGCACCGGCGGCCTCGAGCTGGACCCGGTAGCCCTGGGCCTCGAGTTGCCGGGCCAGGCGCGAGGCGTTCTGTGCGTTGGAGAACGAGCCCACCGCCACCCGCCAGCTACCCGAGGCGGGCTGGGGTGCGGGTGTCTCGCGCACGGCCGGCTCTTCCTGGGGTCTTGGGGAGGGCTGGGCTTGCGGGGTCTCGCTGGGCGCTTGGGGAATGGGCAAGGCGTTGATGACCGGCTCAGCGGCGCTGTCGTCCTGAGGTCGAGGAATCTGGGGCTGCGGCTGGACCTCCTGTGGTGGCGTTACCTGCTCCACTGGAGGCTGGGGCGACGGGGGAGTGTGTGTCTGGAGCCGCTGAAAGGGGTTAATGCCGGTGAGGAAAAACACGATACCTGCTACCACCAGGCTAAATAGCACGAAGATCAGCAGGTCGAGCCAATTGTTGCGCAGCCAACCCATACCTCTAAACTACCCCACCCACAGCACCTTGCAAACCATCGTCGGGCGGGGTTTCCGCCCGACGATGAAAAATTCACTCCTTCAGCGCTTACTTCAGGAACTGGCGCGCAGGCTCGTAACCCAGGTTGAGCGCCTGCTGGAAGGCACGGCGGGCCTCGGCGCTGCGTGAGAGGGCTTGCAGGGCAATGCCCAGGTTGTACCAGGCCACCGCGTCGCGGGGGTTGAGGGTCACAGCCTGGTTGAGCAGGCGCTCGGCGTCGGAGAAGCGGTTGGCGGCGAGGTAGGCGGCGCCTAAGCTGGCGGCGGTGTCGCCGGTGGGCTCGAGGGCCTGGGCGCGCTCGAGCGAGGCAGTGGCCGCTTCGTATTTCTTGAGGGCAAACTGGGCGCGGCCCAGGTAGAACCAGGCCGCACCCTGGTCGGCCTTAAGCTGTACCGCCTGGAGCAGGACTTCCTCGGCGCTGTCATAGCGCTGCTGGAAGTAGGCAGCCTTGCCCTGCACGAACAGGGCCTCGGCCTTCTCGGCCCCGCTCGAGACCTTGGCCGCCAAGGCCGCAAAGCGCCCGGCCTCGGCGAACTGACCCAGGCGGTCGTAGGTCAGGGCCAGCGCCAGCGCCACACGGGGCTCGTCGGGCACCTGGTTGTAGGCAGCCTGGAAGGCCTCGAGGGCTCCCCTGAAGTCGCCACCCTGGTAGCGCACGCGGCCCAGGTCGTACTGGGCGGTCCAGAGCCTAGGATCCAGCCGAGTCGCCTCGACCAGCGCGTCCTGCTGGGCCTTTCCGCTGAGCAACGAAGACTTCTTGTAGACGATCTGAGCCTTTACTTTGGGGTCCTGTGCCGCTGCGATGGAGCGGTCGAGCTCGGTTATGGCCCTCTCGGGCAGACCCTGGCCCACGTAGATATCGGCCACCAGGCTCACCGCACCCACGTTGGCGCGGTTCTGGTTGAGCAGGGTGTAGAGGTAAGGCAGCGCCTCGAGGGGCTTGCCCGCGCGGTAGAGGCTATCGGCCAATAGGAAGGTGACCTCCGGGTCGTTCGCGAACTTCTTCAACGCGTCTGCCAGGGTAGCGGCGGCCTGCTCGTACTGCTTCTGGTCGCGCTGGGCCTTGGCCAGGCCTAAGTAGGAAGTGCGCAGGTCGGCGGGGGCTACCCCGGCCTTCTCCCCGACCTCGATGGCCTTGGCCAGGGCCTGGGCGGCCTCAGCAGACTCTCCCAGGCGGTCGAGGGTCACGCCCAGGTTGAACCAGCCCTCGAAGCGGTCGGGGGCCAGCAGGGTGAGCTGGGTGAACTCGAAGCGGGCTCCCTTGAGGTCAGCCTGTCGGTAGAGGGCCAGACCAAGGCAGAAGTGTCCGCTGTAGTTGGTGTACTCGCGGGTGACCACCTGTTCGCACAGTTGTGCGGCTTCGGCGTTGCGGCCCGCCTCGAGCGCGGCCAACCCTCGCTTGAGGAGGTCGTCCACGCTTGGCTGCTGGGCCCAAGCCAGCGAAGAGAGCACAAGGGCCAACCAGGTTGCTTTCATAGCGTTTCTCCCGAAATCTTGGGTCATGCTGGCAGGAATTCTAGCACGCGCAACGGAGCACGCTGGGCCAGGGTGAACTAATGGGTTGACACCCGAACGCTCCCCTGATAGCCTGGCGAGGCTTGGCGGGAAGACCCTCACGGCGCGGGGTGGAGCAGTCTGGTAGCTCGTCGGGCTCATAACCCGAAGGTCACAGGTTCAAATCCTGTCCCCGCAACCAAAGTAGAGCAAACCGGCCCTGGAGCCGGTTTTTTTGTTCATAAATCTTCGGTTAATCAAAACTTTAGACTGCCACGACGCGCCCCAGGGCTTCGGCTGGGGTGCGGGCCCCCACGGCGTAGAGCGCCACGCGCAACTCCCAGAGGAAGTCCTCGAGCCAGGCCACTACCGCGTCGGGGCCCTGCAGGGCAGGCTCCAGCAGGGGCCGCGCCACCGCCACCGCCTGCGCCCCCAGCGCCAGGGCCTTGGCGGCGTCAGTGCCGCTGCGGATACCCCCGGAGGCCACCAAGGGCAGGCCGGGCAGGGCCGCGCGGCACTCGACGAGGGCCTGGGCGGTGGGCAGCCCGACCTCGCAGAGCTCGGGATGGCGCACCTCGCCGTAGCGCACCAGCTCCTCGACCCTGGCCCAGTTGGTGCCCCCGGCCCCGGCCACGTCGAGCGCGGCCAGCGGCAGGCCGACGAGCCCCCGGGCCACCTCCCCCGAAAAGCCGTGCCCCACCTCCTTGAGCAATACGGGGAAGGAGACTTCCCGCAGGACCTGCTCCAGCTTGGCCCTCAGGCCCGCGAAGTCGGTGTCGCCGCGCTGCACGGCCTCTTGCAGGGGGTTGGCGTGTAGGGCAAGGGCATCGGCGCCCACCGCCTCGACCGCGCGGCGCAGGTGTTCGGCGGTGTAACCCCGGTTGAGCTGCACCAGCCCCAGGTTACCGATCAGCAGCGCGGTGGGGGCCACCTCACGCACCTGGAAGCTGGCCCTGCTCTGCGGCTTCTCCAGCATCACCCGCTGGCTGCCCAGCATCATCCCCACCCCCACCCGCTCGGCGGCCTCGGCCAGCGCCCGGTTGATGCGCCCCCCGTACTCTTCACCCCCGGTCATGGCCCCGATCAAAAAGGGCGCGGCCAGCCGCTTGCCCAGGAAGCAAGTCGAGAGGTCTACGTCCTCCAAGCGCAGCTCGGGCAGCGCCCGGTAGGCCAGACGGTAGCGCTCGAGCCCCGTGGTCAGGCGGGCGTAGTTCACAGGTCCCTCGAGGCAGACCTCGAGGTGCTTGCGCTTGCGAGCGGCGATGTCCATAGGGTCACGGGAGGCTAAAAGGGCAAAAGGTGAGGGGTGTTCTCCGCTTTTTACCTTTTTACCCCTTCACCCTTCTGCCTCATGCTACGGGCTCCACCACCTGGGGCGAGCGCGCGTCACTGCCCTCTAAGGGC
Organism: Calidithermus timidus DSM 17022; assembly: GCF_000373205.1. Taxonomy (NCBI): domain Bacteria; kingdom Thermotogati; phylum Deinococcota; class Deinococci; order Thermales; family Thermaceae; genus Calidithermus; species Calidithermus timidus. The sequence continues at coordinate 138,433 of NZ_KB890698.1, read as the reverse complement.
AGGCCGAAGTCCTGGGCGATGAGGCGGGCGGTCATCTTGGCCGACATCATCACGCTGGGGGTGCCCGCGCCGGGCTGAACCCCTGCGCCCACCAGGTAGAGCCCGGCGACGTCTTCCGAGCGGTTGTGGGGTCGGAAGAAGGCCGACTGCGTCAGGATGGGCTCGGGGCCGAAGGCGTTGCCGAGGTGGGAGAGCAGGGTGTGCTCGAAGTAGTCGGGGGTGACGAAGCTCTTGTAGACCAGGCGCTCGGAGAGGTTGGGGAGGTAGCCGCGCTGCTCGAGGAAGCCCAGCACCTTGTTCGCGAAGGGCTCGCCCAAGAGCTCCCAGTCGAGCCCGGAGCCGTTGTGGGGCACGGGGACCAGGGTATAGGCGGCGTGGTGAGCGGGCGGGGCCAGCGAGGGGTCGGTGAGGGTGGGGACGTGCAGGTACTGCGAGAAGTCCTTGGCCAACACCTTGCGCCCGAAGATGTCTTTGAGCAACCCCTCGTAGCGCGGCCCCAGGATGATGTTGTGGTGGCGCAGCCGCTCGCCCTCGCTGCCGTCGGCCTTGAAGCCGAAGTAGATCACCACCAGCGACATGCTCTGCCGGCGAGCCCGCACCACCGGGTCGGCGTTCCAGAAGCGGTACTGCGGTTCGACGAGCTTGAGGTAGGTGTGGGCGTAGTCGGCGTTGGAGACCACCACGTCGGCTTGCAGCACCTCGCCCGAGGCCAGCGTGACGCCGGTGGCGACCTTCCGGCCGCCCTGGCGGGCGACGTTGATCCGGCGCACCTCGGCGCCGTAGCGGATGCGCCCGCCGAGCTCCTCGAGCTTCCGCACCAAGCCCCGCACCAGCGCCCCGGTGCCGCCCATGGCGAAGTGGATGCCCCAGGTCTTCTCCACGAAGTGGATCATGGCGTAGATGGCGGGCACACTGAGCGGGTTGCCCCCCACCAGCAGCGTCTCGAAGCTGAAGAGCTGCTGCATCTTGGGATTTTTGAAGTACTTCTTGGCGAAGGAGAACAGCGTGCGCACCGCATCCAGGCGCAGCAGGTCGGGGACCACGCGCAGCATGGTGCCCACGTCGCCGAAGTAGGTGTGGCCGAGCTCGAGGAAGCCCCGCTCGAAGATGGCCTTCGCGTCGCGGTGGAAGCGCTCATAGCCCTCGAGGTCCTCGGGGGCCAGCGCCCGGATCTGCTCGCGGGTGCGGATGGGGTCGCCGTCGTAGTCGAAGAAGGTACCGTCGTCGAAATAGATGCGGTAGAAGGGCAGGATGGGAACGAGGGTGACGTAGCGCGAGGTGTTGGGGCCACCCGAGACACCCTCCCGCACCCGCTTATCCTCGCCCAGCACGGCGGGGGGAAAGTCGGGCTGGCCCAGCCTAGGATCGCCCCGGCCCAGGCTGAACAGCTCCTCGATGAAGTGCGGGACGGTGATGACGGTGGGACCCATGTCGAAGGTGAAGCCCTGGGCCCGGCGCACGTAGGCCCGCCCACCGGGGGCGTCGAGCTTCTCGAGCACGGTGGTGTCGAAGCCCAGGCTGCACAGGCGGATGCCCATGGCCAGCCCGCCGATACCGCTGCCGATGACGAGGGCTTTCTTGGGCGCGAAGTTCATGAGCCCAAGAATAGCGAGGGCCTCGAGCCGCGATTTAGCTGCGGGAACACAGTTGCTACGGAGGGAAAGTCGAGCAACAAGAACTTAGAATAGCCTAGCGATGAGCGAATTGACGAATCCAACCAGCGAGAAAGAAGCCTTGGGTGTCGCACGCACCCTCGAGCTGGTCTTCCCCGAGCACGCCAACCCCGGTGGCAACGCCTTCGGCGGCTTTGTGCTGGGCCTGATGGACAAGGTGGGCTCCTACGCTGCGATCCGGCGAGCCCGCAAGCGCTGCGTGACGGTGCGGGTGGGTGAGGTCATCTTCGAGGTGCCCATCAAGGTGGGGGATTTGCTCGAGGTGGTGGCGAAGGTGGTGCGGGTGGGCCGCACCTCGATCACGGTGGAGGTCGAGGTGTACCGCGAAAACCTCAAGGAGGCCAAGGTGCTGGCGACGCGGGGCAACCTGACCTACGTAGCCATCGACGCGGAGGGCAAGCCGACGCCGGTGGATCCGGTGGAGTGAAGTAGGACGGCGGTTGACGGGTCGTACGCAAAACACAAGACGCCTTGTTCCCGCTGGAGGATATTCCCTCTCTATGGGAGGGGCAAGGTGGAGTCCAGCACAAGCTGCTTAGCGCTTACGGCTGACGGCCAACGCCAGCACGTCCAGCGCGGCCAGGGTGAAGACGGGGACGTTCATGCTGAAGAGGATGGGGAGTTCCTCGAGCAGCGTCGTGGACTCGTCGAGGAACTTGAGCACCTGCGGGGCCGGGCGGCGGCGGAAGAGGTCACGGAAAGCGTGGGCACCAGGGTAGCGCTTTTTGGCGAAGACGTTGAGCAGCACGCTGTCGTAGAAGGCGAAGCGGGCGGGACTTGGCGGGGGGGCGGGCTCGCGGCCCTGGGCGAGGGACTGGACGATGTGGCGGCACTGACGCTGGATGCGCTGGAAGGTGTAACCGGTGGAGGCCTTGGTCTGGCCCCCGGCGGTGCCGATGTACAGCGTGCGCTCGCCCAGGCGAGCCGGGAAGGGTATGTCGGTCATGGGAATCACACCCGCCTCGGTCTCGAGCACCCGGTACTCCCTGAGTCCCAATTCCTCGTGGATATAGGCCCGCAGACCCGCCTCGTACTCGAGCTCGCTCAGCAGGTGCGCCGAGAAGAGGGTGTACTCCACCAGCGCCCGGCGCTCGTCGAAGGGCAGCACGTAGACGAAGCGCACCTCACCCTGCTGCTCGACCCGGAAGTCCATGAACGTGGCGACGCCGGGGTCGAAGGTAGGGTGGGGGGCCTCGAGCACCCAGCCGCGGAAGTGTTGGAGCAGGTGGTGGTACGGGGGGCGGGGGGCGAGGGGTGAGGAGGGAACGCTGCTGAAGACCCAGTCGGCGGTGTAGGTCTGGCCCTCCAGCCGCACGAAGCCGTCGCCGACGGCCTCGAGCTCGCCGTAGAGGCGGGTGAGGCGGGGCCAGCGGGCCAGGCGCTCGTCCATGTGGCGGTAGAAGTCGAGGCCCCGCAGCATCTTGTAGGTGTAGGGGGCGATGTCGAAGGTGCGGGAGAAGCCTGGAGCGTGGAAGGCCAAGCGTCCCCAACGTCGGAAAATTACGGCCTCGAAGGGCCCCTCCCCTGCCTCCCAGAAGCACCAGGTGCGGTCGTTGTGGGTTTTGGGCGCGCGGTCGAGGAGAAGCACGCGGCGCTCGGAGAGCCCGGCCTGCTCGAGGTGGTGCAGCAGGCTCAACCCCGCGGCCCCGGCCCCCGCGACGATATAGTCGAAGCGTTGTGCCATGGCCTCAGGTGCTCAGCATACGCCACGCCTGCTCAGATCCCCCGCATCCACAGGGCCTTGGGCAGGAGCTTAAAGCGCTCGTAGGGCGAGAGCGCGGCGCGGCGGGAGAGATTGTCCCAGCCGTTGTGCTCGAGCTTGTCGAGGATGCTTTGGTACTGCAAGGCAGCCAGGGCGACGGCGGCGCGGCCATTGTGGAGGTGGCGCAGGCCGCGCAGGCCTTCGCGGTAGAGCCGGCGGGTCTGCTGGGCAAGCTCGCGCATCAGCGCGGTGTAGGCAAGCGTCACGCGCCCGTAGCGCAGGTCCTCGAGCGCAACCCCGTAGCGCTCGAGCAATTCAGCCGGGAGATAAACCCGCCCCAGCGCCAGGTCCTCGCCTACGTCGCGCAAGCAGTTGGTGAGCTGCATGGCCTGTCCCAGCTTGATCGCGGCCTCTTCGGCCTCGGGTCCGGCTCCACCGATGGGTGCGATCATGCGGCCCACGGTGCCCGCGACCCGGTAGCAATAGGTCATCAGCTCGTCCATGCGCTGCAACCGCACCGGGCCCAGGTCGGCTAAGAAGCCCTGGCGCATGTCGGCGAAGCCTTCTAGGGGGATGTCCCAGCGCTCCAGCGCCCAGGCCAACGCCCGCTCCCACTCGGCCTCGGGCTCGCCCGCGTAGGCCCGGCCCACCCCCGCCCACCAGCGCTCGAGATCGGCGCGGGGGTCAGGCGACTCGTCCACCGCGTCGTCGCCCAGGCGGCAGGCGGCGTAGACCGCCCAGGCTCCCTTGCGGGCCTCACCGCGGAAGAGCAGGCTCCCGAGGTAGAAGGTCGCCGAGTGACGGCGGATGATCGCGGAGACTTCGGTCCAGTTAGGTTCCAAAGCGACCTCCTTTCGCCAGAGGTACTGCCGTAAGGATGGGGCTACTCGCCACCAGAGAGTTTTGTCCCCGCCACAAAGCCCACCGAGCCCTCGCGCCAACCTTCAAGCGCAAAGCCGAACGGGGCCAGCAGGGCGAGGAGATCCTCGAGGCGAGGGAAGCGCAAGCCGGCCCGCTCGAAGGCCCGCTGCAAAGGGCTGCCCGAGCGGTGAGTGAACATCAGCCACAGCCGCCCGCCGGGCCTGAGCACCCGCACGACCTCAAGGACCACCGCCTCGGGATCGGTGAACTCGTTATAACTCCCTCCCACCGCCACCCCGTCCAGGCTCGCTGGGCACAGGGGCAGCGCCTCGGCCCGCGCCAGCAGGGGTACCAAGCCCCCAAGCCCCCGCGCTCGGCGCCGAGCCACGCGCAGCATGGCCGGGGAGAGGTCGAGGGCGTAGACCCGGGCGGCCCCTGCCTGCAGCAGAGCCCGGGCATACAGGCCCGTGGCGGTGCCCAGGTCGAGGAACACCCCGCCCCTCACGGGCTCGAGGCTCGCCCGCATCCGGTCCAGCTCCTCGCCCAGGGGGAAGGGCCGCCCCGACAACAGCGAAAGCGCCCGCACCCGCCAGGCCTCGTAGCCCCAGGCAGTGAGGGACCAGAGGTTAACGGCGGCGGCAGGGCTCAGCGGCCGCCCGCCGCGGAAGTCGGTCCACTCACCTACCCGGGGCCACACCCAGCCGCAGCTTGTACAGGTGGCAGTGCCATCCAGGAAGGCGCTCTTGCAGCGGGGACAAGCGAGACTTGACATAACCTGGACAACAATCTAGCATAATCTTGTACAGAAGATGAACACTGCGCGCAAAGACATGGGGGTCTACACCATTGCGGAGGTCGAGGAGCGCATCGGGCTGTCCTCCGCGCTCCTGCGGCAGTGGGAACGGCGCTACGGCTTTCCCCGTCCCGAGCGCTCCCCTGGTGGGCACCGCCTCTACTCCGAGGCCGACCTCGACGCGCTGGAGCAGATCAAGCGCTTCATCGCCGAGGGGGTCACCCCGGCGCAAGCGGTCAAGCGCTACCTCGAGGGCCTCACCCAGGAGAGGCCGCGCCCCCCCGAGGCCCTTTCGCTCGAGCTCGAGAACGCCCTGCTCCAGGCCGATCTCGAGGCCGCCGAGCGCACCATCTCCGAAGCCTTCCGGCTGCACCCGCTCGAGGAGGTGGTGATGGAGGTGATCTCCCCGGCGCTCAGGCGCATCGGCGACGGCTGGCACTCGGGCCGCGTCACCACCGCCCAAGAGCACCTGGCGAGCACCTACCTGCGGGGCCGCCTGCAGGAATTGCTCAACCTGATGGGCAGCTCGCTGGGCCCGGTGGTGGTGGTCTCGACCCTGCCCGGCGAGCAGCACGAGCTGGGCGGCCTGATCAGCGCGCTGTTCTTGCGGCGGGCGGGCTACCAGGTGTTCTACCTAGGCCCCAACACCCCCCTGCAAGACCTGCGCAGCTTCGCGCAGCGCATTGGGGCCCAAGCCGTGGTGCTCTCGGCAGCGCAGGCGGTCTCGCTGGAGTCCCTGCCCCACGGCGCCCTCGCCGACCTGGCCCCGGTGGTGGTGGTGGGCGGACGGGCAGCCGAGGGGCTGCCGGGATTGGTGGAGCGTCTGGGCGCGCGCTATCTGGGCAACGACCCCCGCAAGCTGGCCGACAGCCTGGCGCGGGTGCTCAAGGAGGGGGGATTATGGTAAGCTCGAGCCAAGCCTTTCGTTCGCCTGTACGACTTCCAGCTTCTACGCCACGAGGAGCGTCGAGGTGTCGTGTTCGCGCTAGGGGTGCTGCATTCGAGGAGGTGGGTTGATGAAACGCGTTCGTCGTAAGGAAGCGATCTACCGCGCGGGTGACCGGGCCGAGGCGCTGTACCAGCTCGAGCGGGGCTTGGTGCGCATCGTCGAAATCCTGCCCGACGGGCGCCAGCTCACCCTGCGCCACGTACTGCCGGGCGATTACTTCGGGGAAGAGAGCCTATCTGAGCGCAACCACCGCTACACCGCCGAGGCCCTCACCGAGGCCGCGGTTCACGCCCTCGACCCCCGCACCCTCTCCTCCGAGGACCTGCGCCAAGTCGCCGGCAGCCTGGCCAGCCAGATGGGCCAGGTGCAAGCCTACGAGACCCACCTGCAGTGGGGGGAACTCCGCAGCCGCATCTGCCGCTACCTGCTCTACCTCGCCTCCACCGCCGCCCACGGTCAGGACCAGCGCGGGGTCTATGTGACGGCCTCCCACGAGGAAATCGCCGACGCCACCGCCTCTACCCGGGAGTCGGTGAGCAAGCTCCTCTCCGACCTGCGCCACGAGGGCATCCTCGACACCGGCTACCGCAAGATCTACCTCGTGGACTGGCACAGCCTCGAGGCCGAGGCCGAGACGCAACTGCTGGAAGCGGTGTGAGCAGGAAGGCCCGCCGCGGGAGACTGCCTTGAAGGTCCTGCTCATCGGCGGAACGGGGTACGTGGGGAGCCACCTGGCGCGCGTACTGCTGGCGCGGGGGCACGCAGTCCGCACGCTCTCGCGCAGGGGCCGACCCACCCCGCGGGTAGCGGGGGCGGGCCAGGGGGCGCAGCACGTGCGGGGCGACGCGGTGACCGGGGAGGGGCTCGAGGCGGCCGTGCGCGAGGTGGACGCGGTGGTCTACCTCGTGGCGCTGATCCGGGAGCGCGGGGGCCAGAGCTTCGAGGGCACCATCGTCGAGGGGGTGAAGAATACCATCGCCGCCATGCGGCGGGCCGGGGTGGGGCGGCTGCTGCACATGTCGGCTTTGGGTGCGGCGCGGGGCACCGGCAGTCGCTACTACGAGGCCAAGGCTGAGGCCGAGGAATGGGTGCGGGGGTCGGGGCTCGAGTGGACCATCTTCCGCCCCAGCCTGATCTTCGGCGAGGGCGACGAATTCTTCGGCGGGGTGCTCAAGGGCTTGGTCACCGCCCCGATCCCCTTCATCCCGCAGATCGGCGACGGGCGCTTCCCCTTTCGCCCGGTCTGGGTGGGCGACGTGGCCGAGGCCTTCGCCCAGGCGCTCGAGAAGCCCGCCACCGTCGCTCAAACCTACGACCTGGTGGGCCCGCAGGAGTACACCTTCCGCCAGCTCTTGCGGCTGATGAAGCAAAGCCTGGGCTCGCGCAAGCCGATCCTTCCCATACCGCTAGCCCTCATGGACCTGGCGGTCCCGCTGCTCAACGCCCTCCCCTTCACGCCCATCACCCTCGACCAGTACCGCATGCTCAAGGCCGGAAACACCGCCGACCCCGCCCCCATGCGGGCCGCCTTCGCCCTCGAGGAGCGCCGCCTCGAGGCCGAGTTGCCGCTTTTGCTTGGTACAAAACTTAGACACCCCTCGGCTTCCTGAGCCGCGCGGGTCATGTGGATAGCATGGCCTACGGTTTATCCCCGGCACTGCCGTATGCTCGGGCTGTGAAGACTTCCGGTCGCCCCCCGCACATCCTGTGCCTGTACACCCCCCGACCCCTCGAGCAACTCGAGCCCGAGAGCCTCACCGACCGGGAGCGTGTCTACACCGTATGGCGCCAGGTCGCCCCGCTGGTCCGCGCCGCCGATCCCCAGCGCTACCGCTCGGTCTGCCAGGCCCTCGAGCTCCCCGACCTCCCCCTCAAGGTGCTCGCCCAATACGTCCTGCGCGAAAGCCGCCTCGCCCTGGCCAACCCCAAGCGGCAGCGGATGGCGCAGTGAAGCAACCCGTTATCGGTCGCGAAAGGCTCGTGGCAGCCCCCACCCCAGCCCTCCTCGCCTGCGGGGAGGGTTTATCCCCCCTTGCTAAGGGGGAACAAGGCGTCTTGCGTTTTGCGTACGACCCGCGCCCGACGTTCAGCGCACCACCACCATAGCACCACAGCTCACGGTCTCTCCCCCACCTTTTCCGCATGCTGGAGCCTGCCAACTATGCCTGAACTGCCCGAAGTCGAGACCACCCGCCGCATCCTCGAGCCCTACCTGCTGGGGCGCACGCTGCTACGCCTCGAGCACGCCGACCCTGTGCGTTACCGGCGCACCGAGCTGGCCGAGGGGCGGGCGGTGCTGGGCACCCGGCGGCGGGGGAAGTACATCCTGCTCGAGCTCGAGGGGGAGCTCGAGGCCATCGTGCACCTGGGGATGACCGGGGGATTCCGCTTCACGCCCCACCCGCACACCCGGCTCACCGTCCACCTGGGCGACGCGGTGATCTACTACGTGGACCCACGCCGCTTCGGCAGGTGGTGGGTGGTCGAGGCCGGCGACTACCGCGAGATCGGCCTGCTGCGCCGCATGGGCCCTGAACCGCTCTCCGAGAGCTTCGAGCTTGGAGCCTTTCGCCAGGCCCTAGCCCGCACGCCGCGCCGCGTGAAAGAGGTGCTGCTGGGGCAGGAGGCGGTGGCCGGGGTAGGTAACATCTACGCCGACGAGTCGCTGTGGATGAGCCGCATCCACCCTGAGCGCCCGGCTTGCAGCCTGCGGCTCGAGGAGGTCGAGCGGCTGTACCAGGCCATCCGCGAGGTGATGGGCCGGGCGGTGAGCGCCGGTGGCTCGACCCTCTCCGATGCCAGCTACCAGCAGCCCGACGGCAAACCCGGCTACTTCCAGCTCGAGCACAACGCCTACGACCGCGCCGGCCTGCCCTGCAAGGCTCCCGGTTGCACGGGCCGGATCGCTAAGACCGTGGTGGGGGGCCGGGGTACACACTTCTGCCCCCAGTGCCAGCATTAGCCCCACCTCGCCGCCCGTGGGCAGCACTCCGTCGCAGTCTGCGCTCGAGGCCGTCCAGGTTCACGAGGGCTTTTGGAAGGCACGGTGACATCCCTCCCTAATTTCTAGCATAGACTTTAGGAGCAGGCAGGACTGCCTGCTCGAGGTGATCTCATGAAAAAAAGCGGCCTTTTCGTCCTTTTGACCGCAGGAATTGCCGCTGTAGCGGTGAGCGCGCAGCCTGGCCCACAGACCAGCAACGTCTACCAGCAATGCCAGGGCTGCCATCAGGCCAACGGGGCGGGTATTCCCGGGGTGTTCCCTCCCCTGGCCGGTCACATTCCCCAAGTCCTGGCGGCCAAGGGTGGGCGCGAGTACCTGATCGACGTGCTGCTTTACGGCCTCGCCGGTGAGATCAGCGTGAATGGGCAGAAGTACAACGGGGCCATGCCCGCCTTCGCCCAGCTCAGCGACGAGCAAGTCGCGGGCGTGCTCAACCACATCTCCACCCAGTGGGGCAACGACAAGGCCCTGTCCAAAGACTTCAAGCTCTTCAACGCCGCAGAGGTCAAGGCCAAACGCGCCACCAAGCTCAGCCCAGCCCAGGTGCTCGAGCTGCGCAAAAAGCTGGGGCTCAAGTAGCCTTCAGCCGCACCTCGAACACCGCCCCACCCGCAGGATCGTTGCCGGCGCTGATCTGCCCGCCGTGAGCCTCGACCAGGGCCTTGGCGATGGCCAGTCCCAGCCCTGAGCCCCCCGTCTCACGGGTACGAGACCGGTCGGCACGGTAAAAGCGCTCGAAGATGTGGGGCAAGTCCTCTGGGGGGATGCCGGGGCCGCTGTCGCGCACGCGTAGCAGGCCCCAGGGGCCCTCGGAGTGCACCTCGAGCCGCACCACTCCCCCCTGGGGGGTGTGGCGCAGGGCGTTGTCGAGAAGGTTGTAGAGCACCTGCAGCAAGCGCTCGCGGTCGGCGGTGAGGAAGAGTTCGGTCCCACCGAACTCCAGCCTCACCCCCTTGGCCTCGGCCCGCGCCTGGAAGGCGGCCAGGACTTCCCGAGCCAGGCTGGAGAGCTCGAGTTCGCCCAGTTTGAGGTTCAACCCCCCCGAGTCGGCCTGGGTCAGCAGGCGCAAGTCCTGCACCAGGCGGGTCAGCAGGTCCACCTCCTCGATCAGGCGGCCCAGGTTTGTGGGGCTGGGTTCCATCAGACCCGCCTGGAGGGCCTCGAGTTCGCCCCGCAGCACGGTGAGGGGGGTGCGCAGTTCGTGGGCGATGTCGGCCACCATGCGCTGCTTCTGGGCTTCCTCGGCGGCGAGTTGGTCGGCGAGTTGGTTGAAGGAGGCTCCCAGTTCGGCGATCTCGTCGGTGCCCCGCACCAAGACCCGCGCTCCGCGCTCTCCCCGGGCATAGCGGCGGGTCACGTCGGTGAGGTGGCGGATAGGCGTCACCGAGCGATAGGCCAAGTAGCCCCCGGCCAGCAGGCCCACCAACACGGCGAAAAACGCAGCCTGAAGCTGTGAGTTGCGCAAGCGGGCCAGCAGTTGCTCACGGTCGCGCAGCCCCGGAGGGCCAAAACGCCGCCCCGGCCCGGCGGGGGCAAGGGGCATGAGCTGTTCGCCGAACTGGTCGCGGAAGAAGCGCCGCACGTCGGTCTGGGCAGCCCGGATCGCCAGAAAAGCCCCCAGCCCCGCCGCAAACAGCGCGACCAGGGCAAAGGAGAGGATCAGGCGGGTGGTGAGCTTCACGCCTGCTCCCCAGCCAGCCGGTAGCCCACCCCGCGCACGGTCTGGAGCAAGCTTCCGCAATCGCCCAGCCGGGCCCGCAGGTTCTTGATGTGGGCGTCGATGGTGCGCTCGTCGGGGGCTTCCTCACCGAAGAGGTCGAGCAGCTCGCCGCGGCTGAAGGCCTTGCCGGGGTGGGCCATGAAGGCGTGCAGCAGCCGGAACTGGGTGGCGGTGAGGGAGAGGGCCTGGCCCCGGCAGCGAACCTGGAAAGCCTCGAGGTCGAGCTCGAGTTCCCCCACCCGGTAGCGCTGCGGGGCCCTCAGCCGCCCGTTGACCCGGCGCAACACGGCCTTGACGCGGGCCACCACTTCGCGTGCGCTAAAGGGCTTGGTCACGTAGTCGTCGGCTCCCAGCTCCAACCCCAGCAGCCGGTCGATCTCCTCCACGCGGGCGGTGAGCACGATCACCGGGGTCTGGGCCTCGCGGCGGATGGTGCGCAGGACCTCCAGGCCATCCGGCGGGGGAATCATCAGGTCCAAGAGCACCAGGTCGGGCCGGGCCGCCCGCCACAGCTCCAGCGCCCGCCGCCCGTCGGCAGCCCGTTCGGTGCGAAAGCCCTCCGCTCGCAGGAAGCGCTCGAGCACCTCGGCGATGCGGGCCTCGTCCTCGACGATCAGGATGAGTCCACCGGCCACCGCACCCATTCTAGGCCCCCACAGCTCAGGGACAACCGGGTGGTTGTCCCTGAGTCCTCAAGCTCACGGGCTTAGCGCCGCCCGCCAGGGCCAAAGCCCCGCCCCCAATCTCCAAAGCCTCCGCGTCCGGAGCCGAAGCTGCTGGCGTCGAGCTTCTGCGCCAGGAAGGCCTTGACGACGGCGGGTGTAGCCTTCTTATAGGTCGCAGCCTGCTCGGTGGTGAGCACCTGATTTTGCACGGCCTGGTCGATCGCCTGGTTGCGGGCTTGGGTCAGGGCGGCCTCGAGCCTGGTCACGTCGGCTCCGAGATCGCGGGCTACGTCGGCGATGGTCTTCTGCCCGTTGCTCAGCAAAGCCAACTCATGGGGCATCACTCCCAGGAACTGCGCTGCCGTCCGCAGCAAGCTTCCCCCGCGCATGTCCATCATGCGGCTGAGGCCCGGCGCGGGCCGGTTGGGCTGGGCCGGCTGCTGGGGGGTCTGGGCCAGCGAGAGACCCAGGCTCAACAAGGCTGCACCGATGAGGAGTTTCTTCGCGTTCATAAGCTTCTCCTTTCGCCTGGAAAGCACGCTTCCCAGGGCTGTCTGCAGGCTAGCCCCGGGAAGTGAAGCGATCGGGGAAGGATTGTGAACGTTCGAAGAACACCCTCCGCCTCCGTTACGAGGGTAACTTGGGCAGCTTGATCGGTCGCTTGCTGGCCTTCTCGGCGTAGAGGTGTCGGTCGGCCTGAGCCAGGGTCTCCTCGAGGGTGCCCAGCGCCTCGCTCCAGCCCACCGAGACGTTGGGGAACACCGCCCGCACCCGCAGGCTCACCGAGCTACCCTCAAAGAGGCCTAAGTGCAGGCCGCAGAACTCGTCGCCACCCAGCCGATAGAGCCCGTCACCCTCGCGCACGTTGAGCCGAAGGGCCTGGGCGAAGTCGCGAATGTAGGCATCCCCGGCCACATGGCCCTGGCCGTCGTTGACACCCTTGAGGTCATCGAGGTCCCACAGCGTCAGCAGCAGCGGCACCCCGGCCCGCTTGGCCAGGGCTTGCAGGCGCACGAAGTCGGCCTCGAGCACCCGCCGGTTGCCCAGGTGGGTCAGGGGGTCCTGCAAAGCCGCGTTGGCCAAATTCTCGTGGGCCTCCTCCAGGCGGCGCAGGCCGTAGTGGATTACCAGCCCCACCAGGGCCACGAAAGCCAGCACGTAGCCTGCGCTGAGCTGCTCGGGCAGGGTGGAGTTCTGCAGGCGTGAGAAGCCCATCAACAACGCCAGGGCGAAGCCCCACACACCCCACACCGCCGACAGCCCCAGCAGGGTAGGGGCTACCAAGGCCACGTAGGCCTCCTCGCGGAAGTCGAAGCGGCTGGGCAAGCTCTCGGGCTGGGCGATGTACCACGTCACCAATAGGAAGCCCAGCACCAGGTGCAGGGTGATGGCGGGCCTGGGCGCGAGGCGGCGGGCCAGCCACCAGCCCAGCGCGGTCGCGGCGAGGTAGGCCCCGTCGAGCAGGAAATCGGGCCAGCGTCCGAAGAATGGGTGTATGAACAACGCCGGCACCATCCCCACCACCGCGATGAGCCAGTACGTGCGGTAGGCCCTTTGTTGAGGGGACTCGAGCCAATTCATTCCTGTTGCATCAAGCATAGCCCCCCTAGGTACCCTTGGACAAGGGTGGCCAGAATGGTTTTCCCGCCGAAGCCAGGGCTTCACTCAGCGCTGCACCGGGCCGGCCCTGCCCCCGGCTGGCCTCTACCTCGCGCTCGAGCCAGCAGACCCCCTCCCGAAACAGCACCGCGCGCCAACCCCGCTCGAGGGCCTGCTCGATCAGCCCTCCCAGGGAAGGGGCCTCCGAGCCTGGGGGCAGGTCGGGGTCGAAGCCCCCACGGGCTGCGAAGCGCTGGTAAGCCGGCTCGCGCTGTTCCATGATGCCGCCCTGGGTGAAGTAGCGCCCCAACACCTTATACCAGTCGCCGCTACGCGTGATGGGACGCATGTCCTCGTAGGCCTGCTCCAGTTCGGCTGGCTCGGGCTCGCGGTAGCGGTTCTCGTGAACGACCAGGGTGCGACTGAGGCGGGGCCGGGGTGCGGGAATCTCCTCGGGCACACCCACACACAGCCCGGCTACCGGAAACACCCCCTCGGGCAGGGCGCACAGCTCGCCGATCTGCTCGATGCACTCCAGAACCCCCCCGATCCAGCAGATTCCGTAGCCCAGGCTCTCGGCCATCATCGCCAGCGCACTACCGGCCAGCACCGCGTCGACGATGGCAAAGTGGGCCGCCGTGCGGGGCCAGTAGCCCCAGGCTCCGCCCCGGTGCTCAACCAGACGGCGCAGCCGATGCACATCGGCCAGGACCAAGAAGAACTCGGCGGCCACCTGGATGTGGGGGTTGTCGGAAAGCCGGGCCAGCTCGGAGCGCAGGGCGGGGTCGGTCACGCGCAGCAGGCTGTACATCTGCGCGGTGGCATCGGTGGGCGCTCGCTGGGCGGCCAGGAGGAGCTTGTCGAGGTCCCCCTCCCGCAGGGGCTCGGGCTTGAACGTGCGCACGCTGGCGCGGCGGAGGAAGAGGGCGTAGAGGTCCATGCCCTAAAGCCTAAAGCCCTCAGGTCTCAGGCGATTGGAGCGTAAGTCTCGGAGGGCTCGAGGCTACGGCCCCACGCCCAAGTAGCCCAGGTACCAGTTGATCAGGTCTTGCCCGAAGAAGAAAGCCACCAGCCCGCCCAGGGCCAGGTAGGGCACGAAGGGCACCTTGCGCTCGCGCAGCGCCAGCCCGACCAGCGCGCCCGCCACCACCGCCACCATCAGGCCTACCAGGAAGGGGCCCACGCCCACCCAGGCCCCCAAGAGCCCGGCCAGCTTCACGTCACCGAAGCCCATCACCACCACCTCACCCTCGTCCTCCTCGGGCTCGGGTTGGAAGGCCCAGTACAGGCCGCCGCTAAGGGCCAACCCCCCCGCCGCGATCAAAAGCCCGCGCAGGCTTTCGAAGGGCCAGTCTGGGACCAGGTAGGCCACGATGGGACCCAACGCGGCCAGTCCCAGGGTGAGGCCGTCGGGCAGGGCCCACACCCGCCCGGTGCGGGCGTTGAGCGCCCAGTTGAGAAAGCCCGCCACCAGCCCCGCCGCCGGGCCAAACCAGGCCCCCACCATCGCCGCGAGGTGCAGGGTGTGTAGGCCCACGGGGTATTCCCGCTTACCATCGCGCAAACGCCGCACGATCAGCGAACCGTAGCCGCCGATGAGGGCGATGATGCCCGCACAGATCAGGGCCGCGTCGAGGGCTTGGTCGAAGGGCTGGGGGAAGGCCAGCAGGGCTGCGGCCAGTAGGCCCAGGAAGAGTCCGCCGAAGTTGATGCCGTCCGGCACGGTATAGGTATCGATGTCGATGAAGGAGAGCACCACCAAAAGGGCGATGAAGGCCCAGATCAAAACCAACTCGGGAAGCCCTGGGCGCAGCCAGGCCGCTGCCGCGAAGAGCAGCCCGGTGAGGGCTTCGACCGCTGGGTAACGGGCCGAAATCCGCGCCCCGCAGTGCCTACAACGCCCGCGCTGGAGCAGCCAAGAGAGGATGGGCACGAGTTCGGCAGGCCCCAGGCGAGTTCCACAGGAGGGGCAGCTCGAGGGCGGAAACACCACCGACTTGCGCGCGGGAAGGCGGTAGATCACCACGTTGAGAAAGGAGCCGATCACCGCTCCCAGCACGAAGGCGAACACGATGAGCAGGGCCGAGGTCACGGGCGTATTTTACGCGGCAGGCCGCCTCGAGCCGGTGCAAAGCCATAGGGAAAACGCCAGCAGGGCTTTAGGATAGTCTTCGTGCTGCTCTCTTCTCCCCTGCTCGAGGTTCCCCACGGCTTCACCACCCGCGAGGGTGGGGTCTCGCAGGGGCCTTATGCCAGCCTTAATCTCTCCCCTTCCACCGGCGACCACCCCGAGCACGTGCGGGAGAACCAGCGCCGGGTGCTCGAGCGCTTCGGCAACCCGCCCGTCGCCGCGCTGGATCAGGTTCACGGCAACGTGGTGCACGCGGTCGAGGGGCCGGGGGTGTGGCAGGGGGATGGGCTGCTGACGGATACGCCGGGGCTCTTGCTGCGGGTGGGGGTGGCCGATTGCTACCCGGTGCTGCTCTATGACCCCGTGCGGCAGGTGGTGGGGGCGCTGCACGCGGGCTGGCGGGGAACCATAGCGGGCATTCTTCCGGCAGCGTTGGGGCTTTTGCGAGAGCGCTATGGCAGCCGGGCAGGGGACATCCGGATAGCTTTAGGGCCGGGGGCTGGGCCGGGGTTTCAGGTGGGGCCGGAGGTGGCCGAAGCTTTCGCTCAGGCGGGTCTCGAGACCTTCCGCCCCGACCCCAGCGCCCCAGGCCGCTTCTGCCTCGACCTGGCCTCGGCCCTGCGGCAGCAAGCCCTGGGCCTGGGCATCCGAAGCGAGCACTTCTGGGCGATGGGAGCCGACACCCTCCACGACCCCCGCTTTTTCTCCCACCGCCGCGAGCGGGGGATCACCGGGCGCATGTGGGGCCTGATCCAACTGCCCATATAAAACCCCTCACGCCCCTCGAGCCAGGCTCCCCACCGCTCTGAAAGCCGCCTTGAAGCGCTCGTAGGCTGCGGCGTAGACAGGCTCGGAGTGGGCAGGAATGGCCTGGGCCTCGGGCGCGGTGGCCTCCAGCATCTCCGCGACGCTCTGGTAGACCCCGGCCCCCACCAAGCCGAGCAGGGCCGCTCCCCGAGCCGGGCCCTCCTCGATGGGGGTACGGGCCAGGGGAGCCCCCAGCACCGCCGAGAGGATGGAGAGCCACAGCTCGGAACGGGCCCCGCCGCCGATGGCCAGCAGCTGGCGTATGGTGGCCAGGGGCCTCATGACCTCGAGCACGTCCTTGAGGCTAAAGGCCACGCCCTCGAGCAGGGCGCGGGTGAGGTGCCCTCGGGTATGGGCCAGGCTCAGGCCCAGCCAGGCCCCGCGCAAGTCCGGGTCGAGGTGAGGGCTGCGCTCCCCGGCCAGGTAGGGCATGAACAGCAGCCCTTCGCTTCCGGGAGCCACGGCGGCGGCTTCTTGCATCAGCGCGTCGAAGGCCACGCCGGGGGTCAGCCGATCGCGGTACCACAGCAGACTCCCGGCGGCAGCCAAGGTCACCCCCAGCAGATGGTAACCGCCGTCGGCGTGGCAGAAGAGGTGGATGCGCCCCTGGGGGTCGGGGGTGGGGCGCTCCAAGGGCAAGAAGATCACGCCCGACGTTCCCAACGAAACGCTGCCCACGCCCGGACGGGCGCTGGAGAGCCCCAGCCCAATGGCAGCGGCGGCGTTGTCACCTGCCCCGGCGACCACCGGCAAGCCCTCAGGCAGGCCCGTGGCCCACGCCCAATCGGCCCGGAGGCCGCCCACCACGCCGTGCGAGGGGATCAACTCGGGAAAGAGGTCGGTCCCTAGGCCCAAAGCTGCCAGCAGCTCGCTGTCCCAGTCCTGCGCGGCCAGGTTCAGCCCCCCAGTGCCTGAGGCGTCGGAGGGCTCGGTGGTGGCGTTGCCGGTGAGGGCAAAGGCTAGGTAGTCCTTGGGCAGCAGCACCCGCCGGGTGCGGGCGAAGTTCTCGCCCTCGGCCCGGCGCAGCCAAAGCAGCTTGGGGAGCTGAAACCCCGTCACCGCCGGGTTGCCGGTGCGACGGATGAGCTCGGAGCGCGGAATCGCCGCCTCGATCTCGGCGCAGGCTTCGGCGGTGCGCTGGTCGTTCCACAGCGGGGCAGGCCGCACAACCTCGCCCCAAGCGTCGAGGAAGACCGCCCCATGCATCTGCCCACAGAGCCCCAGGGCGACGGGGGTATGGCCTGCGGCCTCGAGCTTCTCGGCCAGCTCGCCGAGGGCCCGTCGGGCGGCCTCGAGCCAATCCGAGGGATTCTGCTCGGTCCAGCCGGGCCGGGGGGTGAGCAAGGGATAGGACGCACTGGCCTCGGCCACGCTGTGGCCTTCGGGGGTGAGGGCCAGGGCCTTGAGGCCGCTGGTTCCCAGATCGATGCCGATGCTAACGGGTTTCATGGAACTCCTGTGCGATCGCTGATGGCCGGGCGGGGTGGGACGTTCTACGCCCTTCTCCTAGGAGATCCTCCCTCCCGCCGGCGGGGAATGGACCATAGGCTTTTTGCTGAAGGCTGGTGGCTGAGCATCGACAACCCCCCTGCCCCACCCCTACCATCCCTCCGCCCTGACCTTGATCCGCACTTCGCCCGAGAGGCTTTCGCCCGGCTCCAGCACCCGCACGCCGGTGTTGGGCCAGCCCCGGTCCATCAGGTTGAAGCCGTCGGTGGCGTGGGAGACGGGCTCGAGGGCCACGCTTCCGTCAGGGGCGGTGAACACCACGAGGTGAGAGAAGACGGGGTCGGCCTCGAGTTCCACCCGCACAGCACTGCGAGGCCACTCGAGCCTGAGCGTGCCCTCCCAGCCGCCGAACACGTGATCGAGCAGGGCCTCGCCCAGGGGCCGGGGGTTGGAGAAGTTGAGGGCCGGGGGGATCGGGACGGGGGGTTCGGTGGGGATGCGCTCGGCGCCGGTGAGGTAAACCCAAGCCGCGCGAAAGGAAATCAAGGGGTCGGGGGTGAGGCCTAGGCGGCGCATGAAGTAGGGGTGGAAGCCAAAGCCCGCCGGCATGGCCTCCTCGCCGGTGTTGGTGAGCTCCAGGCCCAGCCGCAGGCTGCTGTCGCCCAACCAGTACACCGCCCGCACGGTGTAGCGAAAGGGAAAGTTGAGGGCTTGGGGGTTGTTGGCGTTGAAGTGGCACACCAACAGGCCCTCGCTGCGCTCGACCACCGCCCATGGACGCCCGTGCACCTCGCCGTGGATGGTCTGCACCCCGTCGGGCCAGTTGGGCAAAAGCTGGTAACTCCGGCCCCGGAAGCTGAAGCGCCCCTCGCGGATGCGATTGGAGTAGGGGGCCAGGATGTAGCTCGAGGTCTCGGGGGAAGCTCCGCCGGCGATGGCCGCCAGCGAAGTCGGGCGCAACAGGGGAAGCCAGAAACCCTCGCGATGCAGCTCGAGGCCGGCGATGCTGGCTCCCAGCGCGGGGAGCACCGTGAGGCGGAGCCTGTCGTTGTGCAGAATTTCGGGTCTCACGGCTTGTTAACCCAAGACAACTCTAGCAGGAATGAGCGAATAGGGAACGCAATCGCCGACCCTACCCCCTACACCCCCCCTCACCGCACCCCCAGCAGCAGCTCGACCGTGAGCTGGTCCAGCCGCTCCAACCCCGGCCCTCGCCGACCCAGCCCCTCACGGTCGAACTCGAGCTCCTTCAGCGCTCGAGCACCCTCGCGAGAGTACTTCGCGCTGAGCCCGGCGAGCTTCTCATCGTGCACTTTGTAAGCTTTGATGAGGGCCTGGATCTCCTCGTCGCGGTTGAAGCGCTCGGCTCGCTCCTTGAGGATCAGGTAGGTCCTCATGCAGCCTTTGGCGAACTCCCAGACCCCCTCCTCGTCCTCGGTGCGCAGGGCGTGGGCGTCGAAGTGGCGGGGGCCGTCGTAGCCGGAGTCCTCCAGCAGCTTGACCAGGAAGAAGGCCGTCTTGAGGTTCTCGGCGCCGAAGCGCAAATCCTGGTCGAAGCGGCCCATCTTCTGGTCGTTGAGGTCGATGTGGAAGAGCTTGCCCGCGTCGATGGCCTGGGCCACCGCGTGCACGAAGTTGAGGCCGGCCATGGTCTCGTGGGCCACCTCGGGGTTGAGGCCGAAGAGGTGGGGCTTGTCCAGCGTGGCGATGAAGCCCAGCGCTGCCCCCACCACCGGCAGGTAGATGTCGCCCCTGGGTTCGTTGGGCTTGGGCTCGAGGGCGAAGCGGTAGCCGTAACCTTGGTCCTCGGAGTACTCGGCCAGGAAGTTCAGCGCCTCGCGGTAACGAGCGAGGGCGTCGAGCACGTTGCCCCCAGCGTCCACCTCGGCCCCTTCGCGCCCACCCCAGAAGACGTAGGTCTTCGCGCCGAGCTCGGCGCCGAGGTCCATGGCCCGCATGGTCTTCTGGAGGGCATAAGCCCGCACCCGCGCGTCGGGCGAGGTGAAAGCACCGTCCTTGAAGACAGGGTCGCCGAAGAGGTTGGTCGTGGCCATGGGAACCACCAGGCCGGTGTCCTGCAGAGCCTTCTTGAAGCGCTTGAGGATGCGCCGGCGCTCGTCCTTGGAGGCATCGAGGGGAATGAGGTCGTTGTCGTGCAGGTTGACCCCGTAGGCTCCCAACTCGGCCAGCTTGTAGACGATATAGTCGGGCTCGAGGGGCGGGCGGGTGGGCAGACCGAAGGGGTCGCGCCCCACGTTGCCCACGGTCCACAGGCCGAAGCTGAACTTGTGCTCGGGTTTGGGTTGATAGGCCATGTCAAAGCTCCTGTGATGTCAGATGTCCACCCCGCTCCGCTGGGCCTCGAGAAAGGCGCGGATAGCCAGCACGCCCGCCCCCAAGATGGCGCTGTCGCGGCCAAAGGGCGAGAGCGCGATCTGGGCGGTACGGGCGGGCTGCTCGAGGGCGTAGCGCCGGGCGGCGGCGCGGGCCAGCGGCAGCAGGCGGGGCCCGACCTCCTCGACCAGCGGCCCGCCCAGCACCACCACATCGGGGTCGAGCAGGTTGAGAAGCTGGGCCAACAAGAGCCCCAGCTTGTCGGCCATGCGCTCCAGCCCGGCCTCGGTGGGGTCGGCCCGCCAGGCCTTGAGGCTGACGAAAGTCTCGGCGCAGCCACGCTTGCCGCAGCGACAGGGCGGCCCCTGCGGATCGAGGGGGACGTGCCCGATCTCCCCCGCGTGGCCGTGGCTGCCCCAAAAGAGCTGCCGGTCGAGCACCAGACCGCTGCCCAGCCCAATGCCCAGGCTCAGATAGGCCAGATTGGCAACCCGCCACTCGCCCAGGGTGTACACCCCCAGCGCGGCGGCGTTGGCCTCGTTCTCGAGGATGGGCGGGGTTTCCACCCGGATTTTGTGCTGGATGAGCTTGTGCTCCAGCATCTCCAGCAGCGGCAGGTCCTGCCAGCCCAGGTTTGGGGCCAGGGTGAGGTGCCCCGGCCGTGGTTCGACCAATCCCGGCACGCTCAGGCATAATCCTCGCAGATAGACATTGTGGCCCAGTCCCCGCAGCAGCTCCTTGCTGGCCTGGGCCAACCGGTCCAAGCAGGCCTCGGGGTCGGGCCCCAGCCCCAGCTCCAGATCCTGGCCGCACCGCACCTCGCCCATGAGGTTTTGCAGCCGCACCGCCAGGTAGTCCACGCTGATCTCCCAGGCCAACACCAGGTTTTTCTCGCCCTCGAGCTCGAGGGCCCGCGAGGGCCGCCCCACTCCCCCTGGCACCTCCTCTCCCTCGTGCAGCAACTCCTCCTCGAGCAGCTCGGCCACCACCACCGAGACCGTGGATTTAGCCAGCCCCAGCTCGCGCGCCAACTCCGAGCGCGAGAGGCCCGGCCGCCGCCAGAGGGTGCGCAGCACCAGCGAGCGGTTGAGCTGGCGCAGGACCCCCGTTCCCGAGTTGGCGCTGGTGGTTTTGGAGCGAGCAGGCATGGACCCTCCTTCCGTGCGTTCGTGCTGGGCCGTGGGCTAAAGTTCGAGACATGAACATATTAGCGGACGACCGCCCAGCCCGTCAAACGGGCGGCGGGGGAGCCAGCGCGGGATGAGCGCCCAGTGGGGGCGTAATCTGGCCTGCCCCAGGCGGATGATCGACTTCAACGAGGCGTTTAGCTATCGGCCATCAACGCAGCTCCACCCCCGCCGTCTGCTCCCCCACCCGCAAAACGTAGCGACCAGGCAGCACGCGCGGCAGCTCGAGGCTGAACACGTCGCCCGGTACCAGGGCGAAGCGATCTAGGGGGACGGTGAGCTTGAGGGTGCGGGTTTGGCCGGGCTCGAGGTTCACCTTGGCGAAGGCCACCAGGCGTTCGCGGGGGGCGAGGAGGCCGAGCGGGGGGAAACGGGTGTAGAGCTGCACCACGTCGCTGCCAGCGCGTTTGCCGGTGTTGCGCACCTCGACATCCACCTCCACGGCGTTGGCGGTGGCTCTGGCGGCCTGTAGGCGGTAGGTGAAGTCGGTGTAGCTCAGGCCGTAGCCGAAGGGGTAGAGCGGCTCGGCCTTGGGGTAGAGGTCGGGGTAGCGGTCGTAGGTGAAGGGCACCTGGCCGAAGTGCTTGGGCCAGGTGAAGGGCAGGCGACCGCTGGGGTTGTAGCGGCCGAAGAGCACGTCGGCCAGGGCGCTGCCCGTTTCGGAGCCGGGGAGGTAGGCCATGAGGATGGCCTTGGGAACGAGCCACACGTCGTCGGGGAAGGCCAGGGGGCGACCGGCGAGCAGCACCAGCACGACCGGCTTGCCCAGGGCCTTGAGCTCGCGCAGCAGCTTGTACTGCTCGGCGGGGAGTTCGCCAGTAGGGTTGTTGCCCTCGCTCTCGGCGTAGGGCTTCTCGCCCAGGGCCACCACCACCGCGTCGGAGGCCCTGACCGCAGCGGCGAGGGCCCGGGCGTCCTTGGGGTCGGCGTAGGCCACCTTCACGCCCTGGGGGGCGCCCTGCTGGAGGCCCTCGAGCAGCGTCGCCCCGGGGGCCTTGGCCCCCTCCTTGCCCTGCCAGTCAATGCTCCAGCCGCCCATCTGCATGGTCTTGTCGGTGGCGGCGGGGCCGGTGACGAGCAGGGTCTTGACGCTGGTGAGCGGCAGGGTGGAGGCGGCGTTTTCCAGCAGGGTGATGGACTCGAGGGCGGCCTGCTTGGCCAGCGGGCGCTGGGCCTCGACCACCTTCTCGGCCTCGGCTGCCTCGACGTAGGGGCGCTCGAAGAGGCCGAGCTGGAACTTCAACCGCAGGACGCGGCCCGCCGCCTCGTCGACGCGGGCGCGGGAGATCCGGCCGGCCTCGACGAGCTCCTTGAGGGTCTGGAGGTAGCGTTCGACCTCCATGGGCACCATGTACACGTCCACACCGGCGTTGATGCTCATGGCCACGGCGTCGGCGAGGTCGGCGGCGGCTTTGTGGTCGCCCACAAGCTTGTCGATGTCGTTCCAGTCGGAGATCACCACACCCTTGAAGCCCATCTGGCCGCGCAGCACGTCGGTGAGGAGGTAGCGCGAGGCGTGCACCGGCACGCCGTTGAGCGAAGCGCTGTTGGCCATCACCGTGAGGGCGCCGGCCTCGAGGCCCGCCCGGAAGGGCGGCAGCCACAGCTCCTGCAGGGTGCGGGGGGCCAGGAAGGCCGGGCTGCGGTCGGTGCCGCCCAAAGGTTGGCCGTAGCCGGTGAAGTGCTTGAGCGTCGCGGCGACGCGGCCATTCTGCAGACCCCGCACCATCGCGGCCACCAGGCTGCCCGCCAGCAGCGGGTCCTCGCCGAAGGTCTCGTAGAAGCGCCCCCAGCGCGGGTCGCGGCCCAGGTCGGCCACGGGGGCGAAATTCCACAGCGTGCCCGTAGCCCGCAGCTCCTGCCCCACCCGCCGGGCCACCTGCTCCACCAGGACTGGGTTCCAAGTAGCCGCCAGGCCCAGGTTATGGGGGTAGAGGGTAGCCCCCACAACGTTGTTGTGCCCGTGCACCGCATCCACGCCGTAGAGGAGGGGGATACCCAGGCGGCCCTTCTCCACCGCCGTCCGCTGGAGGGCGTTGGTCATCTCGGCCCAAGCGCGAGGGGTGTTAGGCACTGGCCCCATCCCCCCACCCGAGAGCACCGAGCCGATGCCGCGCTGCACGAGGTAGCGCTCGAGTAGTTCCCCCTTCAGCGGCCCCAGCCCCCAGCCGTCCGACATCAGCTTGGACACCGCCACCTGCGTCATCTGCCCCAGCTTCTCCTCCAACGTCATGCGCGCGAGCAGGTCGGCGACGCGCTTCTCCACCGGCTGCGCGGGGTCTTTGTAGAGGGGCTGGGCCAGCGCAGGGCAAAAGCCCAGCAGCACGGCACAGGCGAGGGCGAATCTCCATCCTTTGATCACAACCGATCTCCTCGAGTGGGTTATCAGTGGTAGGCACATGGCGTGTGGCTCGTGGTGAGCTCAATCCTCGATGCCTGAGAGCGATCCGGCACGCTTCCGTTTGAGCGTTTGGGGTGCGGGTTGCAGACCCCGACCAGATTGGGGCTGCTTGTGGATGCTAACCCCGCGTTGCCCTGCTTTCGGGCAACCATTCCTGCCAGCCTTCGGGGGAGGATGTCACGCCTCGAGAAGCAGCCATTCCAGGCCAGAAAAGCTAAGGAAATCTCGGTCAAAGGTCACCAGCCGATACCCTCCGGCCATAGCAAAAGCGGCCAAGTAGGCATCGGTCCAAAGCCGCGGCGGAAATCCCTTCGCCACCAAGTTTGCCAAGGTCTCCTCCAGGCCATCGGGCTCCTCCCACAGGGGAACCCCCGAGCCAACCCTAAGCTCCCGGTAGATCCCCCACGCCTCCCCTAGCTCTATGGGCTTTCCGTCCATGGCTTTGGGGTTGGTCAGAAGCCGCAAAAGGCCCAGGGCGGTCACGCGAACCAATCCCACGGTATCCGCTTCCTCCCAGTAGGATCGGGCTCGAGGGTGAAAGGGATGTTCCGGCACCAGGAGGGCGAACCAGACGTTAAGGTCGGGAAGATCCATCCTCTAAAAGCTCCCAGAGGTCGGCGTCCCGCAAGGGGAGGATGCGGCGTTCCTTGGCTGGTACCAGGGGCAGCGGGCGGAGACCCCTGGGGGCTTGGCGGCTCAAGGCCTCCTCCAAAAGGCGCGCTACCAGCTCCTTGAGGGTCTTGCCCTCCTTGGCGGCCTGGAGCTTGAGGTGCCGGTAAAGGGGGTCGGGGAGGTCCAGGGTGGTGCGCATACAGCCATATTAGCATAATCTAAAATCCGGCGAGTGCTATCCCCGGCGGGAGAGCCGCACCTGATGCTGCCGAGCCTCAAGAATGGGAAGTTGGGCAGGCGGCTTTCCGCCAACGGGCTGTGGTGGCGCATCACCGGGCATTACCGGGCCATCGGCCTGCCGAGCCGTTATGGTGGTCTTCACATGCTGCGGCACACGGCGGGCACCCGGTTCTACCGAAGCTCAAGGGATCTGCATACCACGGCCTGCCTGCTGGGCCACGCCAGTCCCAGCACCTCGGCCATCTGCGCCAAAATGGACTTGCAGGGCCTCTTCCGTGGGATGGATCGTCTGGGTGAGGGCGAGGGGCGTCCCGCGTCTGGCGTTTTGCGTACGCCGCACGACCCACACCCGGCGTCCGGCTATGGGCCATCGATCCGTTCATACACCCGCACGTAGTCCACCAGCATCCGCTGCGGGAAGCGCGTGGTCGCGTCGGGCATGCCGGGCCAGGCGCCGCCTACGGCGAGGTTGAGGATGAGAAAGAAGGGGCGGTCGAAGACCCAGCGGGCGCCTTCGGGGAGGTCGGCGGGGGTGCGGGTCTGGTAGCGCACGCCGTCGACGTACCAACGCAGCTCCTGCGGTTCCCACTCGAGCGCAAAGACGTGGAAGGCGTCGGCGAAGTCGGCGGGGAGGGTGTAGGGCTTGCCGATGCCCGCGCCGCCCGAGTAGCCGGGGCCGTGGATGGTGCCGTGCACGGTGTGCGGCTCGCGCCCGATATTCTCCATCACGTCGATCTCGCCGCACAGCGGCCAGCTCACCGTGCCGATGTTGTTGCCCAGCAGCCAGAACGCGGGCCACAACCCCTGCCCGCGCGGAAGCTTGATGCGGGCCTCGAAGCGCCCGTAGCGCTGCTCGAACTTGCCGCGGGTGTTGAGCCGCGCGGAGGTGTAGCGGCAGGGGCCGTACCAGCAGCGCAGGCCGGGTCTGCGCTGCTCGAGCGCGGTGATCGCCAGGTTGCGCCCGTCGTGCACGGCGTTGAGGGTGGATTCGGTGTAGTACTGCAGCTCGCTGTTGCCGTTGCCCCAGCCGCCGGTCTCCACGTTCCACTTGCCGCGGTCCACCGGGCTGCCCAGCGGCAGGTTAAACTCGTCGGCCCAGGTCAGCCGCCACCCGGGCAGCTCCTGAGCCAGGGCGCCGGGGAGGGCCAGCGCCAGGAGGAACAGCAGTTTGGGAAAGTTTGGTTTCATCTCTACGCGAGCCCCCGGTAGGTGAAGTAGTCGAAGTCCGCGTGCAGCCGCGCCCCGCTCAGGTCCTGCGCGCACAGGCCGATGAAGGTGCCGGTGAAGGAGAGGCCGTTGCAGTAGTCGTCGGAGAGCTTGCCCGAGTCGAAGGCGGGGCCGATGGGCTGCCAGTCCTGGCCCTGCAGGGCGTAGAAGAAGCGGAAGGTCTCACGCTCGAAGCGCACCTTGAGGTATACCCGCGCGGCCTCCCCCACGCTCACCTCGCGCTCCAGCGGCTCGTCGTAGCGCCCGGCGTCGCACAGCAGCAGGTTGAGGGTCTTGCCCAGTATCTCGTCGCGGCTGAGGCGCAGGTAGACCCAGTGGCGCGTGTCGTAGTAGCACACCAACCCGGCCATCTGCTGGAAGTGCCGGGGCTCAAACTCCAGCGCGGTCTCGGCCTCGGCGTAAAAGTGCTGCAAGCGGCGGGCCACCAGGCTCTGGCGGTGACGCGAGATCAGCGACTCACGCCCGTAGAGGCGCAGGAAGCCAGGACGCTCGCTGAGGGAGAGCCAGGAGACGTCGGCGGGGAGGCGCAGGGTCTGGAAGTGCGGGCTGAGGGTGGGGGCGTCGAAGGGGTCGGTCTCGGGCTCCGGGGGCCAGGGATGGGGCGGGAGCTTGGGGGCTTCGACCTCGAGGCGCGGGGTGTTCCCACCCCCGGCCAGCCGCGGCCAGCCGTCCGGGGCCCACTCGAGCTTCTGGATGGCGGTCTCGCGGCCCAGGTTGCAGCGGCGCAGTGGGGCGGTGGGTGGGTCGAGCGGACGGCCGGTGAGGTGGACCATGTACCACTCCCCCGTCTGGGTCTCCACCAGCGAGGCGTGGCCCGCCTTCTGCAGGGGGAGCTCGGGGTGCTCCCGGCTGGTGAGGAGGGGGTTGGCGGGGTGCAGCTCGTAGGGCCCGAAGATCGAGCGCGAGCGGGCCAGGGTCACGGCGTGCCCGTAGGAGGTGCCCCCCTCGGCGGTGAGCAGGTAGTACCAACCGCCGCGCTTGTAGAGGTGCGGCCCCTCGGTGACGCCCAAGCAGGTGCCGCGGAAGATGTGGTGCACCGGGCCCACCAGCTTCTGGCGCACGGGGTCGTACTCCTGCAGCAGGATTCCGCCGAAGGGGTTGCGGCCCTTGCGGTGGTCCCAGAGCATGTTCAAGAGCCACTTGCGCCCGTCGTCGTCGTGGAAGAGCGAGGGATCGAAGCCCGAGGAGTTGAGGTAGACCGGCTCCGACCACGGCCCCTCCACGCGCTCGGCGGTGACGAGGTAGTTGTGGGTGTCCTTGAAAGGGGCACCGGGGGCCCAGGTCTTGACGTCGGTGTAGACGAGCCAGAAGCGGCCATCGGCGTAGCTCAGGCAGGGGGCCCAGACGCCCCCGGAGTCGGGGTTGCCCAGCAGGTCGAGCTGCGAGCGGCGGGCGAGGGGCCGCGCCACCAACCGCCAGTGCACCAGGTCGCGCGAGTGATGGATCTGCACCCCCGGATACCACTCGAAGGTGGAAGTGGCGATGTAGTAGTCCTCGCCCACGCGCACGATGGAGGGATCGGGGTTGAAGCCGCTGAGGATGGGGTTGCGGATCATTCAACCGGCCTCCGCAGCGCCCTCGAGGAAGCCCTTCAGCCAGCGCCCGCTCTGCTTGAGGCGGCGCTCCTGGGTGGCGAAGTTGACATAGAACAGCCCAAAGCGCTTGTCGTAGCCCTCGGCCCACTCGAAGTTGTCCAGCAGGCTCCAGGCGAAGTAGCCCTTCAGCGGCGCCCCCTCGCGGATGGCCTGGGCGCACTTGCTGAGGTGGGAACGGTAGTACTCCAGGCGCTTGGAGTCGTGGATTTCCCCGTCGTCCTCCACCCCGTCGGGATAGCAGGCCCCGTTCTCGGTGATGTAGATGGAACGTGGCCGGTACTCGCGGGCCACCCGCGCCACGATCTCGCGGATGCCATCGGGATAGACCTCCCAGTTCATGTAGGTGTACTCGCCCTCCGGGCGCACGTGCTCGACGAGCAGGGGACCCTGCTCCGCGTGCCGCACCACCGAGCGCGAGTAGTAGTTGATGCCCAGGAAGTCGAGAGGAACGGCGATGCGCCTCAGGTCCTCCGGCTCTACGTGGGGCACCATCGGCCCGTAGAGCTCCCACATGTCCAGCGGGTAGCCGAAACCGAACAGCGGGTCGAGGTACCAGCGGTTGAAGAAGCCGTCGTAGCGGCGGGCGGCCTCGAGGTCGCGGGGATCGGGCGTGGCCGGGTGGGTGGGGGTGAGGTTGAGGGTGACCCCCACCTGAGCCCCGGGCACCGCCGCCCGCAGCGCCTCTGTCGCCAGGCCGTGCCCCAGCAGCAGGTGGTGGGCAGCCTGCAAGGAGAGGGCGAAGTCCTGGCGACCAGGCGCGTGCACCCCGTTGCCGTAGCCCAAGTAGGCCGAGCACCACGGCTCGTTGAGGGTGATCCAGCGCTTGAGCCGGTCGCCCAGGCGCCGCCCCACCACGGCGGCGTACTCGGCCAGGGCGTAGGCGGTGTCGCGCCGGGGCCAGCCGCCCGCGTCCTCGAGGGCTTGGGGCAAATCCCAGTGGTAGAGCGTAGCCCAGGGGGTGATCCCGGCTCCCAGCAGCGCATCCACCAGGCGGTCGTAGAAGTCGAGCCCGGCCCCGTTGACCACACCGCGCCCCTGGGGCAGCACGCGCGGCCAGGCGATGGAGAAGCGGTAGGCGTTGACGCCCAGCTCCCGCATCAGGGCCACGTCCTCGCGGTAGCGGTGGTAGTGGTCGCAAGCGGTGTCGCCGGTATCACCGTCGCGGGTCTTGCCAGGGGTGTGGCTGAAGGTGTCCCAGATGCTGGGGGCGCGGCCATCCTCGTCTACCGCCCCCTCGATCTGGTAGGCGGCGGTGGCGGTGCCCCACACGAAGTCGGCGGGAAAGTCGTCGCGTTGAATGCTCATAGTGCTGTCCTCGTTGGCAAAACTGGGCTGAAAAGGCTCAAGGGTTGCCTCCCAGAGCCCGCAGCAGAGCCTGGTACGCCGGTTTGGGCCGGTAGAGCGCGTCGAAGATCAGGGGTTCGGCGGCGGCTCGCCAGGAGTGGGCGTCGGTGAAGCCCCACAGCGTCACGGCGCTGCAGCCGCGGACCGCGCGGCAGGTCGCCAGCACCTCGGCGTAGATCCGGGCCTGCGCCTCCAGCCGTTCCTCCCGCGAGCCCGCCCCTTTTAGCTGCACGTCCAGCTCGGTGATGTGCACCTCGAGGCCCAGGTCGGCGAAGCGCTCTAGGTTCTCCCGCATCCGCGCCTGCTGGACCGAGAAGGTGCTGTCGAGGTGGGCCTGGAAGCCCACCCCGTCGACGGGTACCCCCTTGGCCTTGAGCGCTTTGAGCAGGGCGTAGATCTCGTCCGATTTAGCGCCCATGCCGTCGGCGCCGTAGTCGTTGTAGAAGAGCTTGGCCTGGGGGTCGGCGGCGCGGGCGAAGCGGAAGGCGTGCTCGAGGTAGTCGGGGCCCACCGCCCGCAGAAAGGGGGTCTCGCGCAGGCCGCCCCGGTCACTCACCGCCTCGTTGACCACGTCCCAGTAGGCCACCTGGCCGCGGAAGTGCCCGGCCACCGCCTGAATGTGCTCCTGCATCACCGCCAGCATGGCCTCGCGGGAGAAGGTGCCGCTGCGCACCCACGCGGGCAGTTGCTCGTGCCAGATGAGGGTGTGGCCGCGCAAGCGCTGGCCGTGCTGGCGGGCGAAGCGCACCAGGGCGTCAGCGCCGGTGAAGCTGTACTGCCCCCGCGCGTTGCTCAGGGAGGCCCACTTCATGGCGTTCTCGGCCACCACCAGGTTGAACTCGCGGGCGAGGAGTTGGGCGTACTCGGGCTCGAGGGGGTCGTACAGGGCCGCTAGGTCCACCGCGGCTCCCACCAGCAGCCCCTGGCGCTCGGCCAGCGCGCGCAGGGACTGGGGGGAAGGGGTCTGAGCCAGGCTCAGCGCCACCACCAACCCCACGCCGAACCAGTACGCGCTAGCTCTTGAGCGCACCGGAGGTCAGTCCTTCCATGAGCTGGCGGGCGGCGAAGACGAACAGCAAGAGCAGCGGAGCCACCAGCAGCGCGGTTCCCGCCATGATCGCGCCCCACTCCACGTCGGTCGCTCCTTGCAGGGTGCGCAGCACCACCGGCAGGGTCTGGGTCTCCTGGCTGCGCAGGATCACCGCCACGTCGGCGAAGCGGTTCCAGGAGCCGATGAAGGTGATCAGGCCCAGCGTGCCCAGCACCGGGCGCACCAGCGGCAGCACGATGCGCCAGTAGATGCCGAACTCGCTGCACCCGTCGATGCGGGCAGCGTCTATGAGGTCGCGGGGGATGGCCGAGGCAATGTACTGGCGCATCATGAAGATGCCGATGGCCCCGGCCATGCCCGGCAACCACAGCGCCTTAGGGGTGTCGATCCAGTCGAAGAGGTGGATCCGCCCCAGAAAGGTCCCGGCGAAGGCGTTGGCCAGGGGATCCATGGCCCGGTCGAGCTGGGTCATGACCAGGTAGAAGGGGATGAGGTTGAGGATGGCCGGGATGAGCAAGGTAGCCTGCACGAAGGCGAAGAGTTGGTTACGCCCGCGGAACTCGTACATGGCGAAGGCATATCCGGCCAGGCTGCAGAAGAACAAGTTGCACAGCGTGACCACCAGCGCCAGGTAGACATTGTTCCAGTAGGCCCGCCAAAAGGGAATCTTCTGCAGGAGGATCTGGTAGTTCGTCGCCAGGTCGCCCCCGAACCACAGCGGCGGCGGGGAGCCGAAGATCTCCGAGCGCTCGTGGGTGGCGAAGACGAACATGAAGTAGAAGGGGGCCAGCGTCACCAGCCCGCCCAGCAGCAACAGCCCGTAGCCGCTCAACCGGGCCAGGCTGCCGCCGAGGTTGCGGCCAGCGGTGGGTTTGGGTGCTTGTAGGGCCATGCTCACTCCCCCCTTCCCTGGGCTGCGCGCCCGAAGGCCAGGTTGTTGATGATCGTCAGCACAGCGATGAAGGCGAACAGTATCCAGGCGATGGAGGCCGCCGTGCCCATCTCGAGCCACTCGAAAGCGGTGCGGAACATGTACATCGCCACGGTCTGGCCGCCCTGCGTGGCCGAGCTAGCCCCGCCGTTGAGCAGCACGAAAGGCTCCTCGAAAAGCTGCATGTTGCCGATGATGGTGAGCGAGACCGCGAAAAACATCATCGGGCGCAAAAGCGGCAGCGTCACGAAACGGAACTGCTGCCAGCGGGTGGCCCCGTCCACCGAAGCGGCCTCGTAGAGTTCGCGGGGGATGGCCTGGATGGCCGAGAGGTAGAGCAGGGTGTTCCAGCCGGTGTACTTCCAGACCACCACCAACGCGATCCCCCACTTGATGGTGGAGTTGAGGAACCAGTTGATGTTCTCGTCCGGCAAAAACCAGCCGAACAGCGGCAGGGTGTTGAGGTAGGCGATGGTCTGGTTGATCACGCCCTTCTGGGTCGAGAAGAGCGTGCTGAAGATCAGGGCCACCGCCACCGTCGAGGTGATGTAGGGCAGGAAGTACACCGCGCTGACGAAGGTCTTGAAGCGGCTGAGGCCCATGTGGATGACGAAGGCCAGCGGAATCGCCAGCAGGTGTTGTGGCAGGCCCGAGACGACGCCCAGCCAGAGCGTGTTGTACATCGCCCGCCAGAACATGGGATCGGTGAGGGTGAAGCTGTAGTTCTCCAGCCCCACGAACTTCCAGTGGCCCCAGCCGTCGGTCTGCGACCACGACTGGAAGGACATGTACAGCGAAAACAGCGTGGGATAGAGCCCAAAAGCCAAGAACAAAACGAAAAAGGGACTGATGAAGACATAAGGGGCCCAGCGGCGCTGCAGGTTGCTCCAGCGCATCTGCCGGCTGCTGGCCCTGGGAGGGGCGGTGCTGCTGTGTTGCACTCAGACGCTCCTTTCGCTCAAGCAGCGCCGTAGGGGTTTTCAGGTATGGCCCACACCGAAGCGAGTCCGGTGTGGGCTCGAGTCCTCCCGCTACGGACAGCCCTAGCGCATGCGACGTTCGATGAGGGTCTTGGCCTCGGCCAGCGCGGCCTTGATGTCCTTGCCCTCGTCCAGCACCTGCGACAGCGCGGTGCTGATGATCTCGTTGGCCACGCGGTCGTACTTGTTGGCCTCCACCGGCTTGACCTTGCGGGCGGCTTCGCGCCACAGCACGCGGGCTTTCTGACCGCCCAGGAAGTCCACGCCCTCCTCAAACACCGGGTCGGTCTGGGCCGACAGCAACGCCGGGAAAGCCCCGATGGCCTTGAAGGCGGCGATCTGCGCGGCGCGGTTGGTGGTGAGGTACTTGATCAGCGTCCAGGCCTCGGCCTTGTTCTTCGAGGCGCTGGGGATGCCGTAGAAGCTGCCGCCCCAGGAGCCATACAGCCCTTCGGGGAGCTGCTGCACGCGCCACAGACCCTTGGTCTCGGGGGCCATCCAGTTCTGGAGGTGCCCCTGCAACCAGGCGCCGGAGAACTGCGTGGCAACGGTACCCTTCTTGAAGCCGTCGTACCACTCGTTGGTCCAGGCCCCGATCTTGGCGTCGAGCCCGGCGTCGCGGATCTGCTTGGCCAACTCGAAGGCGCGCACGAAGCGCGGGCTGTCGACGATGACCTTGCCGCTCTTGTCGAAGTAGTAGCCCTCTCCCGCGCCCACCGTGGCGAAGATGTTGATCCAGGCCACGTCAGCGGCGTTGGCGATGAGGAAGATGTTCTTGTCCATGGCCTTGATCTTCTTGCCCGCCTCGATGTACCCGTTCCAGGTCATCATGCTGGCGGGGTTGATCCCGGCCTTGTCGAGGATGTCCTTGCGGTAGTAGAAGGTGCCCGGTCCGATGTCGACGGGCATGGCGATGAAGCGGCCATCGGAGGAGGTAGCCTGGGCGATGGTGTAGGGCGTGAAGAGCTTCTTGTACAAGTCGGCGTTGTAGGGCGGCTTGTTGAGGTCCTCGAAGCCCTGCCCCTCGGCAAAACGGCCTACGAAGCCGATTTCGATGGCCTCGACGTCGTGCAGGCCCTGGCCGGTAGCCAGCGCGGTGGTCAGGGCGTTGTGGTGATCGGCGTATTGCAGCGTCACCAGCTTGACTTCAATGTTGGGGTAGAGCTTGTTAAAACCGGGTAGTTGCGCCTTGATGGCGTCGTCGAGGTTGGGGAAGATCCCCACCGTGATCACTTTCTTCTGGGCCAGGACCATCCCGCCCAGGGCCAGCGCGGCCAGCAACACAACTGCGGTCTTCTTCATTCAGCGCCTCCTTGCCTGACTTCTCCAAATGCCGATTGTCAAGGGTCTGCAAACGCTTTCAGATCTGGATCCTCGCACCTCCTTCACCGTGGTCGTGCCTCATGAGCAAGCTCCGGGGAGTTCGTGGGGATGGGGCATCAGCGCGCTCCCTGGCGTAGCAGCGCCGTGGACTCGCGGATGATGAGCTTGTTGGCCAGCGCGGGAAGGGAGTAGGGCCGCCCCTCGAGCTTGGCCAGGATGGCCCTGGCCGCCTCGCGGCCAAACTCCAACGTAGGTTGGGCCACCGTGGTGAGGGGCGGGGTGGTGTAGCTCGAGATCGGTAAGTCGTCGAAGCCCACCAGCGAAATCTCCCCCGGCACCTGGATACCCCGGCGATACAGCGCCAGGCGGGCCCCGTAGGCCATCTGGTCGTTGGAGGAGAAGATGGCTGTGAACAGCGCCCCGCGAGAGAGCAGCGCCTCGACGGCCATGAGGCCGGAGGGCTCGTGGTAGTCGCCCTCGACTACCAGGCGGGGGTCGAAGTTGAGGTTGGCCTCGGCGAGGGCTTTGCGGTAGCCCTCGAGGCGGTCGCGGGCATCCTGCTGGTACAGCGGCCCGGCGATGTGGGCGATGCGCCGGTGGCCCAGCTCGATGAGGTGGCGAGTGGCCTCATAAGCGCCCTGTACCTGGTCGGCGTGCAGGCAGTCCTTCTCCAGGCCCGGCACCGTGCGGCCAATCACCACCATGGGCAGGTGGGCGGCCATCTCGAGCAGCTCCGCGTCGGGAAGCAGCCCTCCCATCACGATCAAAGCGTCGATCTTACGCCCGCTGAGCACCTTGAAAGCCTCGCGCTCGGCTTCGGGCCGCCAGTGACCGCTGGCGAAGATCGGATAGTAAGGGCTGCCGTCGAGCCCCTGCTCGATGCCCTTGATCACCTCGCCGTAGTAAGGGCTGGCCACGTCCTGGGTCATCACCCCCACGCTCATGGACTTGCCCCTGGCCAGGCCCTGGGCGAAGAGGTTGGGCCGGTACCCCAGCCGCCGGATCGCCTCGTAGACCGCGCGCTCCTTCTCGGGCGCGACCCGCGCCGTGCCGTTGATGACCCTCGAGACCGTACTGGGGGAAACCCCAGCTTCCCGCGCAACGTGGCTCAAGGTGACCGAATCAGGCACGCTTCCCTCCAGGCCGATGGCTCAGCCGCAACGGTGTTGATTGAGCCACAGTAAAGCATGTTTTGAAAGCGCTGTCAATAGCCTGAGAACAGGCATTTTATGAATCGAATAATTTTTGCACACCGGGATCTTTTGTCGGCCCAGGAGGTCAATCTCAAACCCTAAATCGAGAAATTTGCTTACTGGAGAGGATTTACGTCCCGTCACCGAGAGATCGTAGCCGCTAAGAGGACTGGAAAGCGTTTTCTAAATTCGCAGACCACCCTCGCGCATCACTTACGCTGCGCCATCCCGGCTCACCCGCTCGAGCAGCTCCTCGGCTTCCCGGTAGTACGCATCCTTGGGGATCAGCACGATACTGCCCCGGCTTTGGGCCGGGTAGTAGGCCTGCTCGAGGCTCAGAGGCAGCCGGGCCTGATCGCTGCGGCGAAACATGGCCGGGGGATTGAGGCCGGGGAGCCATATCCAGCGCAGCCGCTCGTGTAAGCTCAGGCGCACGATCAGGGCAAGGCGCAGCAGGCTTCCTACCCCGTGCCGGAATCCCCTCATGCCCTCCAGTGTAGCTCAGCGAACACGGCGCTCGTTACCTGGGCCGTTAAGCGGCGCGTTTCAGGCGACGGCAGGCCATTCTGAGAGCCTTCCGGAGGAGCTGTGGCGGGGAAGAGCCCAGTGCCAGCCGATCCTTAACGCCCACTTTACGCCAGGTGGCTACACTCTGAGCAAGGCGTTTGGATCGTTTTTATCAGCGGCTCGAACCCACGGAGGAGAGATGGGATCCATTTTGCAACGTGCTGCAATCTCGGTGGTTTGGATTTTAGGCGGCCTGGCCGCTGCCTTCGGCCCGGAAGATGCCCTGCAGTACAAAGACCCTCGCCTGGAACTGCTCAAGACCCAATTCGACGCCGCCCAGCAGGCCTTGCAGCTCGCCCAGCTAGGGATCAGCAGCAGGGCGGTGCCTACCTTCAACTACGGCCAGTCCCCCGACCCGTATTTTTTTGGCAACACCATCACATCCAACAGCTACGGCCTGCGCTTTGAGCTGGGCTGGACGCTCAACTCCAGCAGCATCGGGCAACTCTCGCGCAGCCTCGAGGACGTCCGCGAGGCCTACCTGCGCTTACAGCGCGAGAGCACCCGCTCCGCTCTGCAAGCCCACATCCGCGTGTGGCAGCAGCAGCTCTTCCTGCGCGAGGCCGAAGCTCGGGTGGGGTTGGCCCAGGCCCGCCTCGCCGCCACCCGCGAGCGCCGCGAAGAGAACCAAGCCACCGACCTCGACGTGCAGCGGGCCGAGCTCGGCCTCGAGGGGGCTCGCCTGAACCTCGAGCTCGCCCGCAGCGCTCTGAACGATGCCCAGCGCAATGCCGCTGCTTACGGCCTGAGGGGCACCGCCGAGAACCGGACCGTGCGCTTCGCCACGCCCGAGGTCGATCCCAAGGCCACCCCGAGGTACCTCAGCGAACTGGCCAACCTCACCCAGGCTCAAATCGACTCGCACAGCGCCAACTTTGCCTGGCTGCCCACCTTCAGGATCGGCCTAGGGATGAGCAGCAACCGCGACGCCTTCGGCATCGGGGGTGCGCTCAGCTTCAACGAGGGGGTTTTGGGGGTGGGCACCAGCCTCG
Source organism: Calidithermus timidus DSM 17022 (assembly GCF_000373205.1). NCBI lineage: Bacteria > Thermotogati > Deinococcota > Deinococci > Thermales > Thermaceae > Calidithermus > Calidithermus timidus. The sequence goes on along the minus strand of NZ_KB890698.1, from coordinate 103,103 downwards.
AGCTACGCAAGCCCTCCACCGACCCAAACGCCACCGTAGAACCCAGTTGGGGCCTCACCCTCGAGGCCGAGATCAACCTCTACGCCCTGATCTTCAACACCTCCTACGGCGCAAGCGCCCGGGTGCAAAGCCAGAGCCTCTTCCTGCAAACCCTCCAGGCCCAAATCGCCGCCGAACTCCAGGCCCGCCGCGAACGCCTGGCCTTGCTCGAGCGCCGCCTGGCCCTGGGTGAGCGGGCCATGGCGTTGGAGCAGCAATACCTCGCCCAGAGCAAAGCCCTCTACGACCGGGGCGAGCTCACCGACGAGGAATACTTCGAGCGCGTCGCCGACGCCCGCAGCGAGATCGACCACAGCTTCGCTTGGAGTGAGTACGTCGATGCGGTCAGCGAGTACCTCGAGCTCACCGGTCTGCCTTGGACGCTGCGGCGGTGAAGTGGGAAGCCATGGGGAAGTGGCGTTTTGCGTACGGCCTACGACCCTTTGTGAAGCTGCCCGTTATCTTCCCGTTGCCCACGCTACGCACCCCCCAAAGCAGTTAACGCCGCCCATCGTGGGCTGGTGGAGACGGGATTGGGCTTCCATAACGGAGCTGTCACGCTGCGGCTTCTAAGCTTTAAGTTGGGATTTTCAGGAGGTGGCAAGGCGTGAAGGTAGTGATTCTGGCGGGTGGGGTGGGCAGTCGGCTCTCCGAGGAGACGGTGGTCAAGCCCAAACCCATGGTGGAGATCGGCAACATGCCGATCCTGTGGCATATCATGATGCATTACTCGCACTACGGCTACAACGAATTCATCATCGCCTTGGGGTATAAGGGGGAATACATCAAGAAGTGGTTCGCCGACTTTGCGGCCTACTCGGGCAACATGAGCCTCGACCTGGGCCGGGGCACCATCGAGGTGGAAAACCCCCACGCCCTCGACTGGAAAGTCAAGCTGGTGGATACCGGGCTGCACACCAACACCGCCGGGCGCATCAAACGCCTGCGCCCCTACCTCGAGGAAAGCTTCTTCATGACCTTCGGCGACTCGGTTTCCACGGTCAACCTCCCCCAACTGCTGAAGTTTCACAAGGGTCACGGTAAGCTGGCCACCCTCACCGCCGTCCACCCCCCGCCCCGCTTCGGGCAACTCATCCTCGAGGGCGACCGGGTGGCCGACTTCAGCGAAAAGCCCCTGGAGAGCGCCTGGATTAACGGCGGCTTCGCGGTGCTGGAACCTGGGGTCTGCGACGAGTACATCGAAGGCGATCAGAGCGACTTGGCCGAGACCTGGGAGCGCCTGAGCATGGCCGGCGAACTCATGGCCTTCAAGCACGAGGGCTTCTTTCAGCCCATGGACGCTCAGCGCGACAAGGTGTACCTCGAGAAGCTGTGGGAAAGCGGGCGCGCTCCCTGGAAGATCTGGGACGAGCAGGCCCGCAGCCTGGACGGGAAAGTATTCGGGCAGGTTTAGAGGAGCATGCATGAAGATCCTGGTTACGGGTTACAACGGCTACATCGGCAGCGTGATGGTGCCCTTCTTGCAGAAGGCCGGGCACGAAGTGGTGGGCCTGGATAGCTTCCTCTACCAGGGCTGCCACTTCAGCGAGGAGCCCCCTGCCATCCCCTCCCTCCGGGTGGACGTGCGGCAAGTCGAGCCCGAGCACTTCGTGGGTTTCGACGCCGTGATCGCGCTGGCCGCCCTTTCCAACGACCCGTTGGGCAATCTCAACGCCCAGACCACCTACGCCATCAACCACTACGGCGTGGTGCGCACGGCCAAGGCGGCCAAAAAAGCCGGGGTCAAGCGCTTCCTCTTCGCCAGCTCGTGCAGCCTCTACGGCGCGGGGCCGCAGGACTTCCTCGACGAGAGCGCCCCTTTCAACCCGGTCACGCCCTACGGCGAGTCCAAGATCCGCTGCGAGTTCGACCTCGCCCTCCTGGCCGACGAGAACTTCAGCCCCACCTTCATGCGCTGCGCCACCGCCTATGGCTTCTCGCAGAGGCTGCGCTCGGATCTGGTGGTCAATGACCTCACTGGCCTGGCCTATCTCACCGGCCAGATCGCCATGAAGTCGGACGGCATGCCCTGGCGGCCCTTCGTGCACATCGAGGACATCTCCCGCGCCTTCCTGGCGGCGCTCGAGGCCCCCCGCGAGCGCGTGCACCTGGAGGCCTTGAACGTGGGCCAGACCAGCGAGAACTACCGCGTGCGTGAGGTAGCCCAGATGGTGGCCGAGGTAGTCCCCGGCAGCGAGGCCACCTTCTCCGACGGGGCCGAGCCCGACATCCGCAACTACCGGGTCAACTGCGACAAGATCAGGGCCGTGCTACCCGAGTTCAAGCCGGTCTGGACGGTGCGCAAGGGCATCGAGCAGCTCTATGACGAATACCGGCGCAACCCCTCCCTCACGCTGGAGAGCTTCAAGAGCTCGCGCTTCATGCGCATCAAGCGCATCAAAGAGCTCCAGGCCGAGGGCAGGCTCGACGAGGGGCTCTACTGGAAGGAGACCGTGCAATAACCCCGAGGCTTCCGGCGGTGAGCACTGCGAGGAAGGGTGAGGATATCATCGTGAGAAAAATACACCGCTGTCGCTCGTGTGGTTCGGCTCAGCTCGTGAGCTTCCTCGAGCTGGGCAAGCTACCACAAGGGCTCATCCCCGCCCAGCACCTGGGGGTGCTCGAGGGCCGGGTGCCCATCGAGCTGGGGTTGTGTCAGCGCTGCGCTTTGGTGCAGCAGATGATCGCCACCCGTTCCCCCTTCAGCGAACTTGAGGACTTCGCCTACTTCGGGCTGGGCAGCGCGCAGGACCTTCAGCAGCTCGTCGAGGAGTTGGACCTGGGCGAGGGGAATGTGGTGCTCGAGCTGGGCAACCCCCTGGCCGAGCTGCGCTCCAAGCTGCAACAAAGCACGGTGAAGGTGCGGGGGGTGGAAAACCTCAGCCGCGACTACACCCAGCACCACCCCAAGGTTCACCTGATCCTCGCCCACAACACCCTGGCCGAGACCGACGATCCTGGGGGCTTCGTCGCAGCCATCGCGCTGGCGCTGCACGAGGACGGCGTAGCGCTCTTCGAGAGCCCCTACATCCGCTACCTCATCGAAGGACGTGAGTTCGACACGCTGCACCCCCAGCACAGGAGCTACTTCTCGGTGACCTCGATCCAGACCCTGCTGCTGCGCCACGGCCTCAGGCTCTTCCGCCTCGAGCGCCACCCCACCCGCCCAGGGCTGCTGCGCTTCTACGCCAGCAAGACCCGCCCCGCCGAGCCCTCGGTGTACCGCTACCTCGAGCTCGAGCGCCGGTTGGGCATGTCCGGCCTGGCCTTCTACCAAGAATTCGCCTCCCGCGTGGCCTCGGCCCGCGAGGCACTGCTGGCGCTGCTGCTGGAGTTGCGGGCCAAGGGCAGGCGCATCGCCGCCTACGGAGCGAGCGCGCGGGCCGTGCTGATGCTCAACTATGTGGGCCTGGGCCGCGAGGTGGTGGAGTACGTCGTCGACCCCGACCCCTTCAAGCAGGGGCTCTACGTCCCCGGCGTCCACCTGCCCGTCTTCTCGCCCGAGCACGCATTGGTGAGCCGCCCGGACTACTTGCTGATCCTGGCCTGGGACTACGCCCAGCGTATCATCGAGCAGCAGGCCGAGTTCACCCGCCTGGGCGGCAAGTTCATCGTGCCGCTGCCGCACCCGGAGATCGTGGGGCCGGCGGTGGAGGAGGCGGTGGGAGTCAAGCGGTGAATAAGGCAGAACGCCGGGCGCGGGTCGTGGGTCCTACGCCACACGCCACGAGTCTTCCACTGAGCGCTGATGCATGAAGGCATCAACCAACGGAGCTTTCACACCATGTCCATCCCTCAACCCCAGACCAACCCCTATCCCCAAGCCAAGCCGGGGGCTAAGCACTGCCGGGCCTGTGGTCACGCCCGCCTCGAGCCCTTCTACCGCGCCCCCAACATCCCCATCCACTGCATCCGGCTCATCGCCACGCGGGAAGAAGCCCTGACGGTGCCCCGGGGCGACCTCGAGCTGGCCTACTGCCCCAATTGCGGCTTCATCCAGAACACCGAGTTCGACTTCGCGCTGCTCTCCTACGACGAAAACTACGAGGAAACCCAGGGCTTCTCCCCCACCTTCGGCAAGTTCGCCAGGGAGCTGGCGCGCAAGCTGGTCGAGGACTACGGTATCCGGGGTAAGAAGCTGCTGGAGATCGGCTGCGGCAAGGGGGAGTTCTTGCTCGAGGTCTGCAAGCAAGGCGGCAACACCGGCATCGGCATGGATCCCGCCGCCGTGCCCAGTCGCCTGCCCGAGGCCCAGGGCATCATCGAGTACGTCATCGACTGGTACGAGAAGCACGCCGGGCGCACCCCCGAAGCCGACGCGGTGATGCACCGCCACACCCTCGAGCACATCCCCGAGGTCGCGCAGTTCGTGCACATGGTGCGGGCCAACATGCGCTCCGATGCGCTGTACTTCATGGAGGTGCCCGACGTACGCCGCATCCTCGAGGAGTGCGCCTTCTGGGACATCTTCTACGAGCACGCCTCCTACTTCACCCAGGGCTCGCTGGGTCGCCTGCACCGGCAGGCCGGGTTCCACGTGCTGGAGAACCTGCGGGCCTACAACGGCCAGTACATCCTGCTCTACGCCCGCCCGGGCGAGCCCAACGCGCCGCTGCCCGAGGAGGAGGACCTCGAGCTGCTGAACACCCTCGTCCCGCAGTTCAAGCAGGCCGTGGTGCAGGAGATCGCCCACTGGCAAGGCCTGATCCGGGGCTGGCACGCCGAGGGCAAGAAGGTGGTGATCTGGGGTGCGGGCTCGAAGGGCGTCTCCTTCCTCACCACCCTGGGCCTGCAGGACGAGATCGAGTACGCCGTGGACATCAACCCCTACAAGCAGGGCTTCTACATGCCCGCCACCGGCCACAAGGTGGTAGGACCGGACTTCCTCGAGGCCTACCGCCCCGACGTGGTGCTCGTCATGAACCCCATCTACCTCCCCGAGATCGGCAAGATGCTCGCCGAGCGGGGCCTGCACCCCGAGATGCTGGGGGTGGGGGCGAGGTAGGACTCGGCAATAGGCTCGTGATGAAAAAACCCCTCCCCGCACGCGGGGAGGGTCCAGGGCCGACAGCCGAGCCGCCTACTCCAGCCCCGCCATCTTGCGGTTCTTAGCGATGTAACTCTGCCACTGCTCGGGCACGTCCTCCTCGGGGTAGATGGCCGAGACGGGGCAGGCCGGTACGCAGGCTCCGCAGTCGATGCACTCGTCGGGGTGGATGTAGTACTGGTCACCGCCGTCGTAGATGCACTCAACCGGGCACACCTCGGTGCACGAGTTGTCCTTGACGCCGATGCACGGCTCGGTAATCACGTGGGGCATGGCTTCACCTCCTGGGGGATAACGGTTTGGGCTCTGGCCGAGCGGCCACCGTCTGCGCCCTATTGTAAGCAAAATCGCCAGTTGTCAATATCAATTGGGCCCCTACATGGAAAAGTCGGCCAGTGGAGGCTACTTCCTTTTCCTCTCTTTCTGGGCGATAGACCTACTGGCAGCTTGAGTTCCCCGCTTCAACAAAGGCAGTGTGATAGGTGGCCATCCCATACGCGCCGTCATCGCCTGAACCAGCTCTCTCCAGTAAGGCCAGGTGTTCACCGGGAGATTGATGTCACGGAAAATCTCGAAGTATGGCTGGCCGATCGGTTGAACGCTCGTGAAGCGCAACCCGAATTCCGCTTCGATTCTTCCAACGGGTTCGGAAGATGGCTGGGCGTTGGTCGCGAGCAGCAAGTAGCGGTGGAAAACTTCAAAGCCGCCTTCTACGGGTGTGTAGCTCGCCTCATCTGCGACCTCGAGCCGGGTATCAGCGGGCTTGATCGGGAAGCTCCTGGCTTCGACATTGAGGCGAACCAGCCGAACTTCGAGAAGCTCCAACCCTTCGATGAACTTCCCATACTCGGCGGGGCTCAGAGCTGGTCGGGTATTGGCAGACTTCTTACTCACGCTAGGCCCCCAAGAAACGTTGGAAATTTTCTGCTAAAGCTATAACGCGAGGTCTACGCAGGGACTCAAAGGCGTTCTCACGGACTTGAGTTTCGATCTGCCAGTCCCACGCGAGTAACCGGTACTCTATGCGGTCCAGCCGTTGACAGATGTTGTTGAGTTCAAGGTGCAGCCGGTGGTGTGACACGCCCTGAGCCACGAGGGTTAGGAGGTAAGCCTCGAGAGCCACCCCCTCCTCCCGGGCACCCTCCTGCAATTGCCGATACAAGGTGCGCGGCAAGCGCAGCTGAACCGTACAGTCTGTGGATGCAATGGGAACTTTCTCCGGCTGTGAGGCCGAAGATTTTCGAGGCCGCCCCCCTTTCTTCCCATTCTCACGAGCTGCTGCAGCCTTGGCCGGGCTGCTGACCCTACCACCTCGCTGTCCTAACTGGGCCATCCAGGCCCGCGTCCCGTAAACGCCCTTCACGAGGAAAGGCACGCTCACGTCGGCATCCAGCGCTTCCCAATGGAGACCGGTCCCAGCCGGGGTCACCTCGACCTGGCTGAGCGCCTCGTCACTAGCCCCCTGTAACCCCTCGATCAGGTCAACGCTGACCGATACACGGCGGCCATCTCTAAGTTCGACCTCGAGCTCCCGGGACAGTGGGTTGTAGCGGGCGTGGCGAGCCACGGGCTCAGACCGCTCCGCCAGCTCACCCGCCTTCCGGGCAGCCTCAATTTGTTGAAGAAGATCAGCAGTCACCATGGATCTCTCGCCACCATTCCAACAGGGAGTCGTTGTTTCGACTCACTACCTCTACAGCTCTCACTACATCGCCGTTTTTGACACCCCCGCGAATCTCGCGAATCTCTACAGCCTCTCCGTCGAGGCCAAGAAGGATAAGGACTTCACCATCGGTGGTCATGACATGAACGTGGGGAGGGCGATGATCGTTGGGATATATAACTATCCGGAATCCATCTATCCTACGGCTTGGCATTTATCTAAGAGCATATCAGTCTCCCTCCTATAAGGTACAACAGTCGCTTGGGTTTTTCAAATTCGCTTGGGTTTTCCGGCTTTTGATCTTGTGGTGACCACCTCCGGTAAGCTTTTGGTAGTCTATAAGCCCATGGCGGTGCGCCTGACCGACGAGCAAGAGGCCATCGTGGCCCACGACCACGGGCCCGCGCTGGTGTTCGCGGTGGCCGGGGCGGGCAAGACCACCGCGCTGGTGCACCGGGTCGAGCGGCTGGTACGGCAGCGGGTCTTCGATCCCCGGCGCATCCTGCTGACCTCCTTCAGCCGCATGGCCGTGGCCGACCTCAAACGCGCCCTCTCGGTATGGCCGCATTGCGACGCGGTGCGCACCTCGACGCTGCACGCGCTGGGCTTGTGGATCGTGCGGCGGGCGGCCAAGGAGGGCCTCGTTGCGCTGAAGGACGAGCCGCTGGGCGAGGGGCACGAACGCGCGCTGCTGGCCAAAGCCCTGCGTCGGGCGCGGGAGCTGCGGGTGGACTACGCCGACGAGCTCGAGACCCTCGACCTCGAGGACTTCCTGAGCTACGTGGGGGCCTGCAAGGGCAACCTGCACTACGCCGACCTCGAGGCCGCCGCCCTGCCCCCCCAAGCCCGGAAGGTGGCGCAGCAGGCCCAGGCTCCGGCGGGGCTCGAGTGGTACTTAGACCTCTACCGCCTCTACGAACGGGTGCGGCAGGAGGAAGGCGTGCTAACCTACGACGACCTGCTGCTGGTGGGCTGGGAACTGCTGGTGCGGCACGGGGGATTGACCCAAACCCTGGCCAGGGGCTTTCAGGCAGTGTTGGTGGACGAGTTCCAGGATGTAAACCTGGCCCAGTCGGAGATCCTCGACCTCCTCACTCCCGAGCGCAACTACATGGTAGTGGGCGACGACGACCAGACCATCTACGAGTGGCGCGGGGCCAGCCCGCGCTTTATCCTCGAGTTCGAGCGGCGCTACGGAGCGAAGAAGTACCTCATCCGCGATAGCTTTCGCTGCTCAGCGGCCCAGGTGGCCCTGGCCGGGCGCCTCATCGCCCACAACCGCCAGCGCGAACCCAAGCGCCTGAGCCTGACTCGAGGCTTCGAGGGACAGGTCTTCGTCCACAGCCCCCAGAGCGTCCCCGACCAGGCCCGCGCATTGGTGGGAGAGATCGCCGAAGCCCTGCGGCGTGGGAAGCGCCTGGGCGATATCGCCATCCTGGTACGGCTCTACGCCCAGACGCCCTACATCGAACAGGCCCTCATCGAGGCCCAGATCCCCTACCGGGTGGTGGGCAGCCCGCCCTTCTACCGCCGCCCCGAGATCGAGACCCTGCTGGCCTACCTCGAGCTCGGGCGGCTCGAGCTCACCCCCAACTCCGACCCCGACCGCCTGGCCCAAGCCTGGAACCTGGCCTACAACCGTCCCACCCGCTACCTGAGCCGCACCCTGGCCGAGGCCATCCGCAAGCGGGCCACCGCCCAGCGCCTCCCCCTGAGCCAGGCCCTGCGGCAGGCCGCCCTCGAGGCCGAAGCCCACCTGGGCGAGCGGCTGGAGGAGCTGGCGGGGGTGCTGGAGTGGCTGAGCCAGGCCCAAGAGCAACCGGCGGCGGGGGTGCTGGCTGCCCTGGACGCACGGCTGGAATACAGCCGCTACCTGCGGGCCCACAGCGGTTTCCCCGAGGTGGGGGAGGGCAAGGTGGCCAGCGTGAAGGCTTTCTTGGACTATGCCCGCGACAAAGGCAGCGCGCGGGAATTATGCGAGCACCTGAATCGTCTGGCCGATCTGCAACTGGGCCACGAGGAGGGGGCCGAGGCCATCACCCTGATGACGGTGTTCCGGGCCAAGGGGCTAGAGTGGCCCCTGGTCTTCCTCCCTGACTGCACCGAGGGCACCTTTCCCTACGGGGGCAACCCCAACACCGAAGAGGAGCGCCGCCTGTTCTATGTGGCCCTCACGCGCAGTAAGGGCGACACCCACCTCTATGCGCCCCTCTCCGGCACGCCCTCGCGCTTTTTGCGCGAGGCGGAAGCCGCCGAGACCCTGCAGGCGGTCGAGCGGCTGGGGGCGGCGCTGTTCAAGCCAGCCGAGGAGCTCTCCAGCCTCGAGACCCTTACCTTAGCCCGCGACCTAAGCGCCCTGGGCCTGGAGCGCTACCTCTACCAATGGTGGCCCGTCCCGCTCGAGCAGGCCCGCGCCGTAGCCCAGAAGGTGCTGCGGCTGTTCGCGGCGGCGGAGCGGGAAGGCTGGCTCGAGGCCCTGGGCCTCGCTCCCGCCCAGCGCAGGGTCTGGGAGGCACTGGGACCGCTGGAGACTCCGCCCGATCCCCAAGAATTCCGCGACCTGGCCCAGTTCCTGCCCCGCGTCCCCGCCCCCCCCGAGAAGCTGCGCCCCGGCCATAAGGTGCGCCACCCGCAGTTTGGACTGGGCACAGTGGTCCACCTGGAGGATGGGGTGGCGATGGTGGCCTTCGGCGACGGGTTGCGGCGGCTGGCCCTGCGCTACGCGCGGCTCGAGGTCATCGGAGGATCGCGGAGCGAGGAGGGCGGGCGCAGGGTTAGATAACCTTGTCTTAGGGGGTTGGCCTGACTAAACTGCGGCTGTCGTGAAGCGCGTTCACAGCCACCGAGCCCTGCTCGAGCTCCTGCGCCAGCTCGTCGGCTCGGTGAGCACGGATGAGCTCTTCCAGCGGGCTCTGCACGGGGCCCTCGAGCTCATCCCCTCTGCCGACGCGGGCAGCATCGTGGTGCGAGGAAGGGACGGCTACCGTTACGCCGCCCTGGCCGGGTTCGATCCTCGGCTGGTGCAGGATATTCGCTTCTCCTTCGAGCAGACCCTCGCCTGGTACGGCGGCAGCCTGCAGCAGGCCCTGCAGGCTCGCCCCCAGGCCCACCGCGTCGAATACCACCCCTCCGGGCTGAAGCAGCTCGAGGCTGCTATGGAGGGTTTCCACTGGACGCTGGTAGTGCCCATCCCTCTGGCGGGGGAGATCGAAGCCGTACTCAACCTCGACCGCAGAAACCCCGAACCCTTCCCAGCAGAGGCCCTCGAGCTGGCCGAGGAGCTGGGCAAGAGCCTGGAGGTGGTGCTGCACTCGCTACGCGACCAGGAGCGCCTGCACCAGCGTTTACAGCGTGAGGAAGCCCTCTCGAGGGTGCTGGCCTCGTTGAGCAGCTTCAAGGACGCCGAGGCTCTGTGGGCCTCCCTGCCGCAGCTCGTCACCGAGCTGCTGCCCCTCGAGCAGGCCTCCGCGCTGCGCCGCGAGGGCGAGGTATTGCGGGTGGTGAGCAGCCTCAGCCCGGACCTTCCCCCTGGCTACCTCGTCCCCAAGGGGGTGGGAATGTCCTGGCAGGCCATCGAACGCCGCCAGGTGGAATTCGCCCTCTTCTCCGACCCCCGCGTCTATCTGGTCAGTGGATCCGACCCGCAGGGCTACCACCCGGCGTACGGGCGCCAGGCCATCCCAAAGGGGATCGTCCACGCTGCCTTCGTGCCCCTCTTCAACTCCCAGGGCGAGGCGCTGGGGGTGCTGGCTTTCTACGGCGAGCAGGCCTTCGCCCCTGAGGACGCCGCGCTGCTGAAGGTGCTGGCGCAGGGGGTGGGCAGCGTCCTCTCCAGGCTTGATGCCCAAGCCGCCCAGGCCCGACAGGTGCTGCGGCTCGAAGCCCTGGCCAAGGCCACCCAGGCCCTCGGCCCGGCCCACAGCGTCGAGGAGGTCTGTCGGCGCACTGTAGAGGAGGCCCTGCGCCAGACCCACGCGGTCTCCGCTCTGCTCAGCCGCCTGAACCCAGTCGACGAGAGCCTGGAGGTGATCGCAGCAGCCGGATATGCCGCCGAGCAGGCCGTGGGAATGCGCTTTTACCACGGCCAGGGAATGGCGTGGCAGGTTTACCGCAACAAAGCACCCCTCTTCGTCGCCGACGCCTCCGGGGTGGAAGCAGCGCGGTTCGCCTCCGGCAAGCGCAGCACCGGGGCCTACCTTGGGGTCCCCCTCTCCGACCTGGAAGGGCAGTTTATCGGGGTGCTCTCGGTAGACACCGCCGGGCAGGGCGACTTGGCGAGGCCAGGGCGCATCACCCCGGAAGACCGCTACATCCTCGAGGCGCTGGCTCAGGTAGCCGGGGTCGCCATCTCCAGGCTCTCCGCGCTCGAGCAAGCCCAACGCCGGGCCGAGGACTACCGGGCGCTGGTGCAGATGTCCGCCGACCTCGAGACCCTCACCGATCCCCTCGAGGTCGCCCAGCGGGCCCTCAAAACCATGCTAGCCCTCAGCGGCATGGAGGCTGGTGGGTTTTACATGCTCCAGGGCGAACCACCGCATTTCTGGCCGGTGGTGAACCTAGGGAGCTTCCCACCAAAGCTGCTGGAGCTCTACCGCCACTTCCCCATTGGCCCCCAAGACGGGATGTTAGGCCGGGTCTGGCAGGAGGGGCGCACCCTGTATGCACGGGATTATCAAACCCTTCCCGAAGCCCTACCGGGCTACCTGGAAGTGGGCTTCCGCTCCATGATCATCACCCCCGTGCGTCAGAAAGGCGAGCCCTATGGACTGCTGGCCCTGGGCAGCTTCAGCCGGGTGGTGAGCCTCGATCCCGATGCCGTGCGACTGCTCGAGGCCATTGCGCGGCGGCTAGAGCGGGCTTTAGAGCGGGCGACTTACCTCGAGGAGATCACCCGCACCCGCGAAGCCGCCCTGCGGGCGCTGGGCCTGGGTCTGGAGTTACGCGACCTTGAGACCAAGGGTCACACCGACCGGGTAGTGGCCCTGAGCCAAGCCCTGGGAGAGCGGTTGGGCTTTGCCGACCTGGAAGGCCTGCGGCTGGGAGCCTACCTGCACGACCTGGGCAAAATGGCAGTCCCCGACGAGGTTCTGCAGAAAGCCGGGCAACTGAGTACGGGGGAGTGGCGCATCATGAAAACCCACCCCCAGATCGGCTACGAGATGCTGCAAGCGCTCTCCTTCCTGCCGGAAGTAGCCCTCAACGTGGTGCGTTACCATCACGAACGCTGGGACGGCTCGGGCTACCCGCTGGGCCTGCGCGGTGAGGAGATCCCGCTCGAGGCTCGCATCTTCGCCGTGGTAGACGTCTATGACGCCCTCTCCCACGCCCGCCCCTACAAGGAAGCCTGGGATCCTGAGGCCGTGCGCTCAGAACTCGAGGCCCAAGCCGGCAAGACCCTCGACCCCGAGGTGGTGCGGGCCTTCCTCGATCTGCTGGCCTGATTCACCCCTTTTGAGCCAAACCCGATTATGGTATGGGGCGTGCAAGCGCTGCGCGTGGCCCTGCCCCTGCCACTCGAACCCATGAGCTACCTTCCCCCCCACACCCCCCAGGGGGAGGAGGCCCTTGAGTACCGGCATCGCCAGGGGCCGCACAGCCCTTCACTGGGGCGGCGGGTGGTGGTGCCCTGGCGCGGCGAGTTGCGGGTGGGGATAGTGGTGGGTCTCGAGGATAGCGCCCACAAGGGTTTCACCCTGCGCCACGCGGTGGCCTACCTCGAGCCCTACCCCTGGCTCAGGCCCCAGGACATCCATTTCCTCGAGCAGGCCGCCCAGGAACTCTTCGCCCCGCTGGGCAGCGTGCTGGCCGACCTATTGCCCTTCCTCGAGCCCCCCCTCAAGCACCGCCTGCGCCTGCTCCCCGGCACCGCCACCAGCGTGCTGCCCAGCGGCCTGGAGAGCCTGGCGGAGGGCTGGCAGGAGGGCCGGGGCTACGACCCCAAGCTGCTGGATTACCTGCGCGAGGGCGGGGTGCTCGAGGAGCTCGTCGAGGAGCAGCGCCCCTCGCGGCAGATCCTAGTCCCCCTCAAAACCCCCGACACTGCCCTCAGCGCCAAGGGCCGCCTGGCCCTGGAGACCCTGCACGCCCTGGGCCGGGCCGAGAGCATGGCCGCGCTGGCCCAGCAGGCCGGGGTGAGCGCAGGCGTGGTCAGGGGGCTGGTGGAAAAAGGCTACGCCGCCTTCCAGGAGTCGCCGCTCGAGCTGCCCATCGGTGCACAGCCGCAGGCTGTCCCGATAGGGGATCGTCCCGCTGTCGAGGGGCGCGCCCTCGAGCCCCTGCCCCTACCCCCCGAAGCGCAGCGCATCAGCGGGGGGCGCTGGCTCTTGCGCCTGCGCGCGCTCAGCGGCCTGGTGCGCGAAGGCCCCACCTTGGTGCTCTTCCCCGAAGTGGCCCAGCTCAAGCGCTGTCTGCCGCACTTTCCCCATGCCCTCCCCTTCCACGGTGAGCTCTCGCCTGAGCTGCGCCGCCAGATCTTCCATCGGATTGCCGGTGAGGGTCTGTCCCCGGGGGGTGTGGTCCTCTCGACCTACCAGGGCCTGCTGCTCCCCTTCAGCCCCCGCCGCATCGTGGTGATGGAGGAAGGCAGCGACGCCTACAAGCTCTCGGCGGGCTCGAGGGCCTTCATCCCCTACCTGGCCGAGCTGCGGGCTAAGCTGGCGGGCATCCCCTACACCACCGTCTCGCTGGTGAGCAGCCTCGAGTCCGAGTGGGAGCTGCGCCAGGGACACGGGCTGCCGCTCCAGCCCCCCCGCCTCCACCTGCTCGACATGCGACAGGAGCGGGGCTGGCCCATCTCGGGAGCGGCGGTCAACCTGCTGCAGCAGGTGGCCGAGAAGAAGCGCCAGGCAGTGGTGCTGGTGGCCCGGCGGGGCTACAGCGCCCTGCTGCGCTGCAAGCACTGCGACTGGAAGGCCATGTGTCCCGACTGCGCCCTGCCACTGCGCCTGCACCGGGCCGGGCGAGCGGGCCGCCTGCTGTGCCACCAGTGCGGTCACGAAGAGAAGGCTCCCCCGCTGTGCCCGCAGTGCGGCTCGGAAGTCTTCGAGCCCAGGGGGCCGGGGGTGGAGTGGCTGCTCGAGGCCCTGCAAGCCGCGGTTCCCTCCCTCCCCCGCTACCGCTACACCGCCGAGGAGAAGGATAGGCTCGAGCCCCTCCTGGCGGGCGAACCGGGCCTGTTGGTGGGCACCACCGCCATCCTGCGCGCCCCCACCCTGCCCGAGCTGGCCCTGGTGCTGCTGCCCTACGCCGAAGGCTTCCTGCTGGACTCGGATTTTCGCGCCTCAGAGCGCTACCATCGCCTGCTGTGGCAGCTCACCGAGCTGCACCCCCGCCGCCGCCCCCTGCTGGCGCTGCAAACCTTCGATCCCGCCCACCCCGCCCACCTCTCCCTCCAGCAGGCCGACCCCGAGGGCTTCCTGCGCAACGAGCTGCTGCTGCGTCGCGCGCTGGACTACCCCCCCGTCCAACGCATGATCAAGCTCGAGCTCTCCCACGCCAAGGAGCCCGTAGCCCGCGACGCGGCGATGGAGCTGGCCGAGTTCCTGCGGGGCCGCACCCGGCCGGGCGAACTGCTGGGCCCAGCCCCCGCCCCCGTGCCCAAGGTGCGCGGCCAGTACGTATTTCACCTGCTCCTAAAAGGCTCTACCCAGCGCCTGCGAGAGCTCATGCAGGGCCTGCCTCCGGCCAGAGCCCGCCTGCGCATCGATCCCGACCCGCACAGTTTCGTAGGGCTGCTGGAGGATTAGGGGCCTTATGCTGGGGGCCGTATGTTCGCCCGTCTTGGTCACTGGGTCACCCGCCATCCCTTTGCGGTGTTGATCGCCTGGGCAATCGTGGTGTTCTTCTCCGCCCCCCTGGCCGAGCACGCACCCAAGGCGCTGTCGGCCAGCGCCTCCTCGGTCTCCAGCGGCGAGGCACAGCAGGTCGCGCGGATCCTCGAGCGCTCCTTCGGCCAAGAACTCCCCGACCGCTCGCTGGTGGTGAGCGAGGGCCTCCCCGCCACCGACCCGCGTTTCCGCCAGGCTTACGAGCGGCTGGTGGGGCGGCTGGAGCGCATCGAGGGGGTGCTGAGCCTAACCCGCTTCGACACCCCCAGCCCCCTCAAGCTGCACTCGGAGGACTACCGGGTTACGGTGACCGTGCTCCAGACCCGCCTGGAGAACCCCGACCCCGTCATCGCCGCCATCCGCGCCGAGCTGCGTTCGGCAGCTATCCCCCAGACCCGTTTCTACCTCACCGGCTCCAGCGCCATCACCGAGGATTTCCTGCACCTGGTGGAGAAGGACATCCGGCGCAGCGAGCTGGTAGCGCTGCCGCTCGTAGCCGTGGTGCTGCTCCTGGCCTTTGGGACTTTCGTGGCCGCGGGCATACCGCTGGTGGTGGGGCTGATCTCCATCACCGTCGGCATGGCCATGCTCTATGGCCTCACCCAGCTCACCGAGGTCTCCAGCTTCGCCCAGAGCGTCATCACCATGCTGGGCCTGGGAGCAGGCATCGACTACGCCCTGATCATGGTCAACCGCTTCCGCGAGGAGCTGGCGCGGGGGCAGCCACCCCGCGAAGCCGCCATCCACACCACCCGCACCGCCGGGCGGGCGGTGGCCTTCAGCGGGCTCACCGTGGCGGTGGCCATGGCCTCGCTGTTTGTCCCCGACCTGACCTTCATCCGCTCGATGGGACTGGGCGGGGTGCTGGCCATCCTCCTCACCGTGCTGGCCTCCGTCACCGCCGTCCCGGCGCTGCTCTGCCTGCTGGGCGAGCGGGTCAACTGGCCTCAGCGTTTCGCCCTGAGGGCCGCCAGCAGCGGCCAGACCCTGCCCCTCTTCCGCCGCTGGGCCGAGGCCGTCATGCGCCGCCCCTGGTTCTTCACCGTGAGCGTCACCGCAGTCATGCTGGCGCTGGCCTGGCCCCTCCTCGGCATGCGGCTGGGCTACACCGGGGCCTTCGGGCTCTCCCCCAGCGTGGAGTCGCGTAAGGGTTTGGAGCTCATCCGCTCGCTCGAGCTCGGCGGCAGCCTCGACGCCTTCGAGGTACTCCTCGACCTGGGTGAGGGGGGGTTCACCCCTGAGGCCCGGCGGCGCTGGAGCCAGCTCGAGCAATCCCTCTCCGCCCTCCCCGAGGTGCGGCTGGTGATCTCCCCCTTCCTGGCCGGGCGGGTCTCGCTAGGCGATAGCTCCAGCGGCCTCGCCGACCTGCTCTCCCTCACCCAGCGTTCCATCAGCCAGGACCGGCGCTACCTGCGCCTTTCGGTCATCCCCAAGGAGCCGGTTCAGGCCCCCGAGATCCCCTTGTGGGCCCAGAAGCTGCGACAGCAGGCCCGGCAGGCGGGCTTCGACAAGGTGCTGCTGGGCGGCAGCCCCATCGGGGCGATGGAGTTCAACAACGTGCTCATCCAAGCCACGCCCCTCGCCATCCTGATGGTCTTCGCCGCCACCTTCGTGCTGCTGAGTCTGGTCTTCCGCAGCCTGCTGATCCCGCTGAAGTCCATCCTGATGAACACCCTCACCATCGGCGCGACCTACGGCGTGATCACCCTGATCTTCCAGGAAGGCTTCCTGGGCGGACTCTTCAACGTGGACCCCGAGACCGCCTCGCTCGACCCCAGCCTGCCCATCACCCTGTTCGCGGTGCTGTTTGGGCTGTCCATGGACTACGAGATCTTCCTGCTCTCGCGCATCCAGGAATACCACCTCCGCGGCCTGTCCACCCGCGAGGCGGTGAAGGCGGCGCTCGAGCGCACCGCCGGCGTCATCACCAGCGCCGCCGCTATCATGATCATCGTGTTTTCCGCCTTTGTCAGCAGTGAGCTGGTGGTCAACAAGGCCATCGGCTTCGGCCTGGCGCTGGCGGTCTTCCTCGACGCCACCCTGATCCGACTGATCCTGGTCCCCGCCGTGATGCTCCTCGCAGGCAAGTGGAACTGGTGGCTGCCCGAGCGCCTGCGCCGCAGGCTGCCCAAGGTGAGCTTGGAGAGCCACTAGAGCGGTTCCCACGCATACCGCCTACGGCTGCCTCGCGTGCGGCGTAAATGTGGGGAAAGCGATCAGCAGGAAGAAGGGCAAGTCTTGCGCTTGGCGTACAACCGGCACTCACGGCGTCACGCCGAAGGTCGCCAGCCAGTCGAGGTCGTCCTTGCGGTCCACCCGGTACACGCCGCCCGTGCCCCCGCAATTACCGTTGAGGCCGAAGGAGGTCACGTCGCCCACCACGTTGGAGTCGCCGAAGCAAGTGCCACCCGTGGAGTGGTTATTGAAGAGCAGCAAGGAACAGTCGCCCACGATCCCCATATCAGGCTGACAGCGTTACGAAGCTCGCTGTGGTTAGCATGGGTCATGCACCTCGCCGTACTGCTCTGTGGCACCTTGCTCTACGCTGCGCTCTACAGCACGGTTCCGCTGTTGCCCGCCCTCGAGCGCCTCTTTGGCGCACCGCACGGCTCGGCGGGGCTGGGCATCAGCCTGCCTTTTCTGGCCCTGGTGCTGCTCTCGCCCCTCGTCCCCCGGCTGCGGCTGCCGGTGGGGCGGGTGTTGGGCGGGGGGCTCTTGCTGGTGGGCTTGTTCGGGGTGGTCGCAGCGCTGGCGCCAAGCCTCGAGGTCTGGACGCTGGCGCGGGGCTTGCAGGGGGTAGCTGCCGCCGCGGTTCCGGGGCTCTCGCTGGCCCTGCTGCCCAGGCTCTTCCCCAACCGAGCGCAGCAGATGGCCGGGATTTGGGTGGCGGGGAACGTGCTGGGCGGAGGGTTGGGGCGGGCACTGGGCGGGATACTGGGGGAGGCGCTGGGGGTGCGACTGGCCTTGCTGGCGCTCACGCTCCCGCTGGCGATCCCCGCTCTCTGGCTGCTGCGCGCGCGCGACACCCTGGACCTGCCCGCCCCGCGCTACTCGCTGTCGTCCTGGCCGCTGTACTGGCTGGGATTCTCCCTGCTGTTCATCAACTTCTTCGTCGCCAACCTGTTGCCATACCGCCTCGAGGCCCTGGGCCTCTCCCAATCCCAGATCGGGGGGGTGATGCTGGCCTACCTGGCCGGGATCCCCGGCAGCGCCCTCACCGGGCGGCTGGCCGCCCGCTTCGGGGAGGTGAGGGCCCTGCGGCTGGCCTTCGGGGTGGTCGCAGCCGGGCTGCTGCTCCAATTCCCCGACCGGCCTTGGCTCATCCTGCTGGGCTTCGTGCTGATGATGGCGGGGCTGTTCACCGCGCAGGGCCTGGGCGGGGCAGCCTCCGGGCGAGGGGGCAGCGGCGTGAGCGGAACCTATGTGGCGGCTTTCTACCTGGGCGGGACAATGGCCGGGCTGGTGTATCCACCGTTTTTGCACCTGGGCGCGGGACTGGCTCTGGGGCTGGCCCTCTCGGTAGCTGCGCTGTCTTGGGGGCTGGCGGCCAGGGCGCTCCAGAGATGAGCGACCCCGCGGTCAGGGGCTGAGGCTGCGGGCTAGGAACAAGCAGAGCGTGGCCCCGACGCCGTAGGCTGCGAACAGGGGCAGGTTGGCCGCCGACTGTCCTTGACGGATGCTCCCGATGACCCCCACCCACAGCACCAGCAACGAGAGCACGATGCCGCCCAGGGCCAGCGTAGCCAGCAGGGCCGGGCTGAGGTGGAAAAGGCCCAGCAGCAGCGGCAGCCAGATGAGTGAATTGGCCAGGAGGAGTTGAGTCCTGGGAGTACCCATGCTTCCATCGTATGCTGATTCAGGCGTGGAACGGCTGCGACTGGCCCCCGTGGATGACGCGGGGCGAAGACTGATCGAAGCCTGGTTTGAAGACCCCGAGCTCGCCCGCAGGCTCTCCCCTCCGGACGCGGCCTGGTGGCTGTTGCAGCACGGCACCCCCGGCGTCGAGCTCTGGTTGGCCTGGCAGGGGCAGGAAGCCGTGGGCTACCTGCAGGGCGAGCCCGACGAGCACGACCCCACCACCTTCCACTTCGCCTTCGCGGTGCGCCCCGATCTGCGCGGACGGGGCTACGGTAGGCGCATGCTACAGGCCATGCTCGAGCACCCCAACCTCGCCCGCTTCCGGCGTTTTGTGGCCTCGGTGGAGCCTGACAACCAGGCCAGCCTGCGCTGTCTGGAGTCGCAAGGCTTCACCCCGCGCAGCCTCGAGCCCGACGAGAGTGGATTCCTGGCGCTGGGCTACGCCCGCCCCGGCCCGTAGGAGCCAGGTGACAAAGCCCCGCGGCCCGCGCAGTACGATAGGGAACATGACCCGCACGGCTCGAGCCACCTGCCCCTTGGACTGCCCCGACGCCTGCTCGCTGATCCTCACCCTCGACGACGACGCGGGCCGGCTCCTGAAGGTGGAGGGCGACCCCGCCCACCCCTTCACCCGGGGCTTTGCCTGCGTCAAGACCTACCGCTACCCCGAGCGCAACCACCACCCCCTGCGCCCCCTCTACCCCATGCGCCGAAGCGGGCCCAAGGGATCGGGGCGCTTCGAGCGGGTGAGCTGGGAGGAAGCCCTCGACGCCATCGCCGAGCGGCTGCGCGAGGTGCTCGAGCGGCACGGCGGCGAAGCGGTGCTGCCCTATCACTACGCCGGGACCATGGGCCTGCACCAGTACGCCCATCCCCTGGCCTTCTTCCGCGCCATCGGGGCCTGTGAGCTCGACGAGACCATCTGCGCCACGGCGGGAGCGGCGGCCTGGGAGGCCACCTACGGCTCACCCCGCTACGGCATCGATCCCGAGGACGTGCCCAAGGCGAAGTTCATCTTCCTGTGGGGCATCAACAGCCTGCACACCAACACCCACCTCACCCCCCTTCTCAAAGAAGCCCGCCATAAGGGGGCGAAGATCGTCCACGTAGACCCCTACGAGAACCTCACCTCCCGCTTCGCCGACGAGCATGTCAGGCTGCGGCCCGGCAGCGACGGGGCGCTGGCCTATGCAATGGCCCACGTGATCCTGCGCGAGGGGCTCTACGACGCGGCCTACCTGGCTCGAGCCACCCAGGGCTTCGAGGGGTACCGAGCGGTGGCCGAGGAGTGGACCCCCGAGCGGGCCGAAGCGGTCACGGGCGTTCCGGCGGCCACCATCGAGCGGCTGGCGCTCGAGTTCGCCCGGGCCAAAGCCAGCCTCATCCGCACCAGCTACGGCATGACCCGCCACCCCGGCGGGGCCAGCGCCCAGCGGGCGGTGCTGCTGCTGCCCGCCCTCATCGGGGCCTGGCAGTACCGGGGTGGGGGGGCTTTGCTCACCACCTCGGGGGCCTTCCGGCTGGAGCGCAGCTACCTGGGCGGGGCCCACCTGCTCAGCGGAACGCACGAGCACAAGGGCTTTTTTCGCCCCAATCCCGCCGTACGCCACGTCAACATGACCCAGCTTGGCAGCGCCCTCACCCGCCTGGACCCGCCCGTGCGGGCGCTGTTCGTCTTCAACTCGAATCCCCTGGTCGTGGCCCCCAACACCGCCCTGGTGCAGCAGGGCCTGGCACGAGAGGACCTTTTCACGGTGGTGCTCGAGCAGGCCATGACCGAGACCGCCCACTACGCCGACTACCTGCTCCCCGCCACCACCTTTCTCGAGCACCCCGACCTCTACACCGCCTACGGCCACTTCTACCTCTCCTGGAACGAGCCGGTGATGAGGCCGCAGGGCGAGGCCCGCCCCAACACCTGGGTCTTCGCCGAACTCGCCCGGCGGCTCTCCCTGGAGGAGCCCACCCTCTACTGGAGCGCCGAGGACTTGGCCCGAAGCCTCCTCGCAAGCGATCACCCCTGGCTCGAGGGGATCACCCTCGAGCGCCTCAAGGCCGAGGGCTTCGTGCGGCTCAACACCCCCCGCGAGTTTTTGCCCTTCAAGGACGGGGCCAACACCCAAAGCGGCAAGGTGCGCTTTGACCCGCCCCCACCCGTGATCCTCACCGAGCCCGACGAGGCCTTCCCCCTCATCCTCATGACCCCACCCGCCAAGCACTTCCTCAACTCCAGCTATGGTCACGTCGAGCGTCTGGTGCAGGGCGAGGGTGGCGAGCCGGTGCTGCTGGTGCACCCCAAAGACGCCGCTGCCTACGGCGTGAAGGACGGGAGACGGGTGCGTATCCGCTCGCGCCACGGCGCGGTGGTGCGCAAAGCCCGCGTGAGCGAGGCCCCCATGCCGGGGACGGTGGTGCTGGAGGGCATCTGGTGGGAGCGCTACGCCCCCGACGGCAAGGGCGCGAACTGGCTCACCGGCGAGCACCTCACCGACATGGGCGCGGGCTCCACCTTTCACTCCAACCCGGTGCGGCTGGAAGCCCTGGACTGATCCGGGCGCACCGTTTAGCCCTGCTCAAGTCTGTGAGCGTGGCTCGTCAGGGCGCTGGGAAAGGTAGCGCAGAAGCTCCTCGGGGCTCTTGAAGTAGTGGCGCTCCTTGCTGTGGACTTCCGTGAGGGAAGCCCGCCAGACCCCCCCCTCCCGCTCCGGGCTTTTTTCCCACCAGATGCGGACGATGTAGGTCTGAGCGGGAGGGGGATTCATGGCTTTAGCGCCTCAGGGATTGCAGGCGCTCGAGCGCCTTGCTGGCGCTTGCGCCCGTCACCAGCTCCAGGGTGAAGTTCACACCGCTGGCTCCAGGCTTGACCAGTGCGACCTGACCGTCCTGCCGATAGAAGCCCAGGTAGTCCCCGGCGTCAAGGCTCCCGTTCTTGTTGACGTCCTTCAAGCCGTAGATGACGTAGTCTCCGCCCGAAAGGCCGCTGAACTTGTAGGGCGCGCTGGAGCCGTCTTGGGAAAGCGTGAGCGTCTGGCTCTTGCCGGGGTCGCAGCTATCCGACTCGGCCAGGTAGTAGCAGGCGAAGAGTTGAGTCCCTTTGAGGCTTCCCGGAGGCCCGCTCGGGGCCTGCAAGGCCGCCGCCGCGTCTACCAGCCCGGCGCCGCAATCCGAAGCGCTCGGGCGCTGGCAGGCGGTCGCGCTTAGGGGGCGGGCAGTCTGCTTGAGGATCGCGAGGGCTTCGCTATGGGTGAGGCTGGGCTTCTTGCTCTTCATCAGCGCTACCAGCCCGGCCACGTGAGGCGAGGCCATGGAGGTGCCCTGATAGAAGGCCCAGATGTACACCCCATCGCTATCCCTGCGTATGGGGCTCAGCACGCCGTCGGCATAGCCATCGCCGTTGCGGTCGACGCTGGTGTCGCCGCCGGGGGCCATCACGTCGATGCGGGCGCCGTAGTTGGAGTAAGGGGAGCGGTAGCCCCGTGTCTCGGTGGCCCCGACGGTGATGACGCCGCTACAGCTGGCTGGGATGAAGCCACTGGCATCTTCATTCTCATTCCCTGCAGCCGCGACGATGATGCTCCCCTTGGCGCCAGCCTTGTTGACGGCGTCCTGCCAGAGCGGAAGGTCGCTGCACTTGCCCGAACCCCCCAGGCTCATGTTGATGACCTGTGCCGGGTTGGGGTTGGCCGGAACACCGCTCACGCTAAGGCCGGCTGACCACAAGATGCCGTCTATGATGTCGGCGTCGGTGCCACCGCCTACCCCCAGCACCCGCACGGGCAGGATCTTGGCCCCCCAGCTCACGCCCGCGACGCCCTTGCCCTCGTTGGTGGCCGCGGCCACGGTGCCCGCGACGTGTGAGCCGTGGTAGCTGCCCTGTCCACCGGGTTCGTCGCCGGGGTCTTCGGGGTCGTTGTCGCGCCCGTCACCGTCGTTGGCCATGCTGGGGTTGCTGATGAAGTCGTAGCCCGGCAGCAGCTTGCCCGTAAAGTCGGGGTGGCCCGAGAGGATGCCGGTGTCGATGACCGCCACGGTGACGGCGCTGGAGGTGCCGGTCTCGAGGTCCCAGGCCTGGGGCAGGTTCATGGCCGGGTAGTGCCACTGGAGGGGGTAGAACTCGTCATCGGGGGTTTTGAAGGCGTGGCGAATGTAGTTGAGCTGGGCGTAGAGTACGTCGCTGCGGCTCTTGAAGCTCTTCAGCAACTCCAACGTAGCCTCTTTGTCCCGCACCGCCGCCCGCAGGAGCCGGGTGTTCTCCAGGCCCAGGTCGCGCACCAGGCTGAGCTCGAGCCCATTGGCCATCATGGTTGCGTCCCGGCGCGGCACCGCGCCGGGACGGAAACGCACGATCAGCTCGCCGACCACGAAGTCCTGCTCGGTGGCCAGCCCGGCCATCTTTCCGACCGCAAAGGAAAGGCCGCGCTCCAGAACAGGTTTGCTAACAACGCCGCCGGTCCCCCCCTGGGGAATGCTGCTGCCCAGACTGACCTGGCCGCTGATGTCGCCCCCGTTGCTCCCGCCACCCTGGGGAGCGCAGGCTGCCAGCAGGCTCAGTGCAGCCAACATGCCAACCCACTTGTGTATTTGCATGAATATCTCCTCTGGGAGGGCCGAGATTGTCTTGACTCTGTGATTCGGTTAGTTCGTCACCGTTCGGTGACGAACTAACCCACGGGCCCCCGGGTAAAAGGAAGATCCGTAGGCGGATACCTATCTGAAAAAATTGGACACCATCCCGATTTTCGCGGCTCCCGTCACCGCGACCAGCGTGAAGTTCACCCCACCCTTGGGGGGCTTGACCACGGTGGGGTCGGCGTTGACGTTCTCGTACCAGCCAACGTAGTCGGCATTTCCGTCGCCATTGACATCGAGAAAGCCGAGCACGTAGTACTCCTTGCCATCGCCGAGCCCGGTGATCTTGTAGCTGCCGTCGCCCGCGGCAGTGGCCTGCCCATAGGTCGCGCAATCATCGGCCACCAAGCAGGCTACGACCAAAGCCCCGGCACTCGAGCCCCCGGAGCGGCTGACCTTGCCTGAAATCTCGCCCGCCCCGCCAATGCCCCCCGCGCAACCCGCCAGCACGATCAAGGCCGCAATGCCCGCAAAAGCCAGTTTTTTCATCGGCAGTCTCCCCGCCCACCCGCCGGATCGTTCTTCGGCCAGGCGGCAAGAGAAGGGTAGAAGAGGGGGCGTTAGCCGAGCGTTAGGCGGTTAGAGGGCTCGAGCAGGGCCACGTTGACGGGGTTGTGCAAGAAGCTCTCGCGGTATTCAGCGGGCACGCGCTCAGCAGCCTGGAGCACCCAGCTCTGGGCCTGCTGGCGGAAGGTGGGGGCTTCGGGGTGGCGCAGGGCCTCGAGGGTGCGGGCGTGGGCCAGCAGCACCTCGCCCCAGTAGAAGTCGCCGGGTTCGTAGGTCGCGCGCAACTCGAGCGCGGCCCGGCCGTGGGCTGCGGCCTCCTCGAGCTGGCCTACGGCCAGCAGGAGCTGCTCCAAACAGGCATGGGCAGCGATCTGCAGGCCGCCCAAATCGGCCTGCTGGCTCAGCTCGAGGGCCCCTCGCGCCCAGGGCAGCCCCTCCTCCGGAGGAAGCAGGGCAGAGGCAGTGACGTAGAAGGCTGCGCGGAGGCTTCGCGAGGGGCCCAACTCGGCCTCGAGGGCCCGCAGCGACTCCCCTGCCCCGTATCCCCGCCACCGCGCCAGCCCAAGCCAGGCCAAGCGCAGGAAGTTGCGCTGGTCGGGCTGAAGGCTCTCGAGATGCAGGGCCTCGAGCACGCCCTGAGCCCGCGCCGGCTGCCCCAGCTCGAGGTAGGTCAGGGTCAGGGCCCTGGCCAGGAAACCCATGCGCCAATAGGGCTGCTCTTTGGCGCGGGCGTGGGCTAGCTCGAGGTAGTGCAAAGCCCCGCCGTAGTCGCCCAGCTCGCGCAGGGCATCGCCCAGCAGCATGGGCACCGACACGGCCACCTCGCCCACCCCCTGCAGGGTATCCACCAGCCCCATGGCTTCCTGCAAAACCTCACGGACCTGGCGCTTGTAGCCCAGCGCGCCCAGGCTCACGGCCTGGTTGTTGAGCACGATCAGCAGGCGGTACTCGTTGCCCAGCCGGCGCAGGGTGGTTTCCGCCTTGCGGTGGTGCTCCAGGGCCTCGCGGTGGCGCTCCAGGGCGTCGAGCACGACGGCGACGCGGCCCCAGTTGGCGGCGAGTTCCTCCTGCTCGCCCAAGCGCTCGTAGAGGGCAAGGGCCTGCTCGAGCAGGGCCAGGGTCTCGCCAGGCCGCCCCTTGAGCCACAGCGCCGAGGCCAGGCTGGTGAGCAGGCGGGCCTCCAGCGCCGGGTCGCCGCTGTGCCGGGCCAGCTCGTAGCCGCTGCGGGCGGCCTCCTCCACCAGCTCACCCCTCCCGGTGCGCAGCAGGGCGGTGGCCTGGGCATAGCAGGCCCTGGCCTTCTGGTGGGGGGTGCGGGCCAGGCTGAAGAGCCGCTCGAGCAGCGTCGGATGGCTTTCGGAGGGCTCGAGCCGCAGCCGCACGGTGGTGATGGCCTCCTGCACGTCGAACATCTGCTCGGGGGTGCCGTGGTCCTGGAGAATCTGGGCGGCTTGTCGGTAAAAGCGCAGGGCCTCCTCCAGCAGCGAGGCGTGCTCGGCGTGGCGGGCCGCCTCCAGCAGGAAGGGCGCTGCCCGCTGGGGCTCACCCCCCGAGAGCCAGTGCTCGGCCACGCGGGCCGGGTTGGCCCTCTCCTGAGCCAGCTTGGCGGCTACGCGGCGGTGCAGCAACGCCGCCACCCCCTGGGGCATCCCCGCGAGCACCGCCTGCAGCATCAGGTCGTGGCTGAAGCGCTCGCCCCTGACCAACTGAGCCCGCTCCAGCTCCTCCCAAGCCGGCAGCAGGCTCAGCACCTCGCGCTCCAAAAGCCGCGCGGCAAACTCCAGCGAGAAGTCGCTGCCCGCTACCCCCAGTAGCCTGGCCAGTTGTAAGGCCCCGGGAGAAAGCCCCTCCAGGCGGCGGGAGATGATGCTGCCCACCCTGCCGGGCAACCCACCCTCGCCCGACCAACCCCGCTCGAGGCGGTCGGTCTCGATGAGGTGGCGAATGGTCTCCAGCAAAAACAGCGGGTTGCCCCCGGTGAGGCCCATGAGCGAGTCGAGGTGCTGTTCCAAGCCAGGAATCCGCAGCTCGAGCAAAAACAGCCGCACCGCCTCCTCGGACAGCGCCCCCAACCGCAGACCGCACAGCCCCCCGGCCTCCTCCAGCTGCCGCAGCCGGCCCTCCACCTCCGGGCGCAGTTCCCCGCTGCGGTAGGTCAGGATCGCCCTGGGCAGCAGGCCGGGCTTGCCGCCGAGGTAAAAGGCCACCTCGAGGCTGGGTGGGTCGAAGAGGTGCAGGTCGTCGAGCACCCAGGCCACCGCACCCTGGCCGGCCAGGCGCAGCAACTCGCCCTGGGCCTCGAAGAAGCGCAGCTTGTCGGCCTCGCTTTGCAGGGGCGGGGGCTCCTCGTCCGCCAGTTCGGGCAGGATACGACTGAGCTCGCGCCGCACCCAGGGGGCAAACTCGAGGCCGGGTTTCTCGGCCAACAGCTGGCGAAAGGCCCGCGCCTGGGTGGCATAGGGCACCAGCGCATCCCCTGGCCGCCCGCTGAAGACGATGAACCAACCCTTGGAAGTGGCAAAATCCAGCGCCAGACGGGTCTTGCCTATCCCCGGCTCCCCGCTGAGGGCGAGGTGCTGCCCCCGCTCCCAGGCCTCCTCCATCTGCGCCCACTCGCGCTCGCGCCCCACCAGCACGGGGGGACGCTCGAGCGAGAGCGGGATGCGCTTACGGGCGGTGAGGAGGGGGGTCACCACCCTCCCGCGCTCGATCTCTTGCGCCAGCAGGCGGGTCTCCTCCAGCGGTTCTACCCCCAGCTCCCGCCGCAGAACCTCCTGGCAGCGGTGGTACGCCCGCAAAGCTGCCCCCCGATCCCCCAACAGGTAGTGCAGCCGCATCGCCCGGCGGTGGGCCGCCTCGGAGAGCGGGTCTTCCTCCAGCAGTTTCTGCGCCCACGAAAGGGCCTCGGCTAGGCTAGCCTCGCGCTCCAGGCGTTCACAGATGAGCTTCAGCGCCTCGACGCGCAGCTCCTGCAAGCGCCCACGCTCGTAGATGAGCCACTCCTCGAACTCGGGGCAGTCGTCATAGTCGTAACCTTGCAGTAAATCGCCGTACTCGAGCCGCAGGTCTCCTTGTCCCGAAGCCAGCAGGCTCTGTAACTCGGCCACGTCGCTGCCCACCAGAGGGCCGAGGCCCAGGGGATCGCTGCCCTCGAAGAGGGCGGGGTAGCGTCGCAGGGTGAAGAGGGCCTGGCGCAGGTTGTTGCGAGCGGAGGCCTCGCTGCCTTCAGGCCACAGCAAGCCGGCCAGCCTCGAGCGCGGGGTGGGGCCCTCCAGCGCCAGGTAAGCCAGCAGGGCCGCAGGCTTGCGCTCCAGCAGCAGCGTGCGGCCCTGTCCGATCAGGCTGGGCGGCCCCAACAACCTCAGTTCCCAGGCCCCGCTTTCCACAAACCAATTGTAGCCGACCTCACGGCGTGAGGGTGAGGTGCACCTCGCCCGCCAGGCTGTAGCTGTAGAAGCGACCGCCGATGCCCGGGCCGGTGATGTTGTCGCTGACGGTGTAGTTGTTGCTGCCCGCGGGGACGAAAGCCCCGCTGAAGGCCCACAGCAAACCCGTGTAGTTCCCCGGCCTGAGGGGGGTGTCGCCCGTGGCTCCCTGGGCGTTGGAGTGAGGGGTGAACTCGGTCTCGGGGCCGATGTAGTAGTCGAAGTCGTAGCCAGCCGGGTCGGTGGGGTCGCTGCTCAAGAAAGCGTAGTAGACCGGGGTGTAGCCGGGGGCGCCGCTCGCCGAGTCGCTCCAGCGGGCTACAAAGCCCTGCGCGGGACGGGTGGAGCCCTCGAGGCCCGCCTCCCAGGCCAGGTTGCCCACCGCGACGATGGAGCCTCTGCCCTCGACGCTGCCGTTGTTATCGGCGTCGATGGTCAGGGTGTAGCGCTTGCCGGGGGTCAGGGTCAGGCTGCCTTGCAGGACGTAGGTGCCCCCACCAAGCCCCGTGAGCACCACCGGCTGGCCGCTTCCGTCGCCAAGGGTGATCCTGGCCCCGTCCACGGGCTCGGTGTCCTCGAGTTCACCATCGGGGTTGGGGATACCCTGGGCGAGGTGGACAGAGGCCGAAGATGAAGGGCCGGAGGCCAGCAAAAAAGCCTCGACGTCGTACACCGCCGGGCCCACCGGCCCCAGGCGGATGAGCAGGGGGTTCTCCGGGCTTCCGGGGTTACCCGCCTGCGGGCGCAGGGGGGCGCTCGAGGGCGTGATGCTGGCGCAGTCTTTCTCCACCAGTCCTGGCAGGATCACGCCGAGATCGTCGGTGGTGAAGTAGCCGATGTCGATGATCTTGGCGGTCTTGGGCAGCTCGGGTATTCGCCCGTCGGAGTTGTAGGAGACCTTGTAGGCGTACATCTTGGGGTTGGGGCTGCCCTCGGCGATCCACACGCTCGCTACCCCCTTGGCGTCGGTGGTGCCGTTGACGCCGGGGGTCACCACCACGGTGGCCCCCTCCAGCGGCTTGCCGCTGGCGTCGACGACCTGCACTGCGGCATTGCGGCACTTCTGCCCCTCGGGCGCGCCGCCGTACCAGGAGAAGTGGCGGATGCTGGCCCGGAGCACCGGGGTGCTGCCGTCTACGCTGGAGGGCTCCACGGTGCCCTCGACAAAGTCCTCCCACTGGCCGGTCTGGGGGTTGTAGGCGTAGCAGTGGATCTTGGTACCGAGGGGGTAAGCCTTGCGCAGCTCAGGCGGGATGGGCAGCTCGACGATGGCCGAGGCCCCCGCCTTGAGGTTGACCCGCCTGCCGGAGGAGTCGAGGATGCTGAACTCGGCGAAGGTGACGGGGATGAGGGGGCTCGAGCCAGCCCGGAGCTGACCGGGAAGGGCCTGGTCCTCCTTGGTGGGGTCGAGCGGGGTGATGAGCACCTTCAGGTTGGTGTCCGTGGTGTCGAGGCTACCGGGGGCGAAGATCACCGCGTAGGGCCCGGCTTCGGTGAGGGTGTAGAGGGTCCGGCTGGTGTTGGGGTCGTAGGGCTGGGCAGGACCCTCCTTCTTGAGCGCCACCAGAGCGCTCGCTTCCTGAGTGGTCTGCAAGGTGGCGTAACCCGGCGCGTAGCCCTCCTTGTAGAAGCTCAGCTTGACCGTGCCGCTCCCCAGGCCGCTGAGGCTGAACTGCCCCGAAGCGTCGGTGGTGGTGGACTGGCTACCCCCCACCACCTCCACCCTCACGCCGGCCAGCTTGGCCCCGTTGCCGATGTTGGTCACGAAGCCAGCGACCGTGCCGCTACCACCCGTGCCGGGCCTGCCGCTGCCGCAGGCTGCCAACAGGAGTCCCAAACACCCAACCAGCAAAAATTTCACGCTCATAGCCCCTTCCTTCCTCTGTGCCCTAAGGCTTGGGCACCACCAAAACGTCGAAGGAGAGCCCGTCGATGGGGATATCCCGCACGACGCGCTTCTCCTGGAGGTCGAAAAGCAGCAGGTGGCCTTCGGTACCGCTGGAGACGATGTAGACCTGCCGCCCGCCCGGAAGCAGCGCGGCGTGGGTAGGGTTGGCGTACTTCCGGTCGCCCAACTCCAATGGCAGGCTCTCGACCTCGGCGGTGTCGAGGTCCACCAGCGAGAGTGAGTTGGAGTAGTAGTTCAGCGACAGCAAACGCCCGCCCGGCAACAGCAGCATCCCCAGCGGGCCGGGGTTCACGGTGTAGACGGCTTCCTTCCCCGAGGGACCGAAGGCAGTGAGGGTGTTGGTCTCGAAGTTGGAGACCAGCACGCGAGAGCGCTCGGGGTCGGGGAGGAGCATGGCCGGGTCGCTGCCGGTCTGGGCCTCGGATTGCTCCTGCAGGCTCTTCGCCTCGAGCCGCCGGATGACCGCGGGGGTGGTGGCGGGCTGGGTGGGCCGCAGCGCCACGTAGAGGCTGTCTCCCAGTCGGGCTACGTCCACCGGTTCGTGGGCCTGAGCGCTGGGGGGCAGCGGCAGGGTGCGCTCGAGTTCGCCGCTTTCTCGCGCGATCAGGGCCAGGCTGGCATCGCGGATCTGGCTTACGATCAAGGTTTCCCCCTCCTCGCTGAGGGTGATTCCAAAGGGCCGCGTCCCCACGATGGCCGGCTGGGCCGAGCCCCCGCCGTGGCAGTCGAAGCAGGAGGTGTGGGTGAAGGCGTTGTGTTCCTGGTGGCCCGCTATCAGGCTGCCGTCCGCCCGCCGCTCGGGGACGGGGGCGGTGAGGAAGGTGCGACGGAGGGTGAGGGAGGCCAGGTCGATCTCGGCCACCGCCTGCGAACCCACCAACACGGCATAGGCGCTGCGACCACCGGGGGCGAGCAGCAGGCGGTGGGGCAACATGCCCACCGTGATCCGCTTGATCACCTGTCCCTCCTCGGGGTCCACCACGGCCACGCTCCTCGAGCCAGCCTGGCTCACCAGTACCCAATGCCCGGTAGTCGCGACCCGCTGCGAGCAGGCCACCAGCGTCAGGCTAAGCGCCAGCAGGCCCGGCTTCAGCCACAACCGTGCGCGCATATCCATGCCACCCCCAGGAGCACCACCCGGAGGGTAGGGCAGCGAGCGTTAGTTCAGCGTTAGGCGTACGGCGCAGGAGGTATTGAGGGTAGACTATCTCCCGTGCCCCGCAAGATCATCCTCGACTGCGACCCCGGCCACGACGACGCCATCGCCATGATGCTGGCCCTGGCGAGCCCCGAGCTCGAGGTGCTGGGCATCACCACCAGCTACGGCAACGTGAGCCTGGAGCGCACCACCCGCAACGCGCTGGTGGTGCAGGAAGTCTTGGGCACGAGCGTGGGGGTCTACCCCGGCGCCGACCGCCCACTCGTGCGCGAGCGCATCAGCGCCGAGCTGGTGCACGGCCTCTCGGGGCTCGAGGGGCCCAACCTGCCTCAGCCGCGCCAGCGGCCCCAGGACAAGCACGCCGTACACTTCATCATCGAAAGCGTCCTGGCCCACCCCGGTGAGGTCACGCTGGTCCCGGTGGGGCCCCTGACCAACCTCGCGCTGGCCCTGCGGCTCGAGCCGCGCCTCGGCCCGGCCATCCGCGAGATCGTACTGATGGGCGGTTCCATCGACCTCGGCAACTACAGCCCCAGCGCCGAGTTCAACATCCTCTGCGACCCCCACGCGGCCAAAATCGTCTTCCAGGCGGGCATCCCGCTGGTGATGATGGGGCTCAACCTCACCCACCAGACCCCCGCCACGCCCGAGCGGGTGGCCCGCTTCCGTGCGCTGGGCACGCGCGCTGGAGCCTTCACCGCCGATCTGCTGGAGTTCTTCCAAATCCATCACCGACAACGCTATGGCTTCGCGGGAGCCCCCATCCACGACGCCTGCGCCGTGGCCTACCTGCTGCGGCCCGAACTCTTCAAGACCGGGCATTATCACGTGGAGATCGAGGCCAACGAGGGGCTGGCCTTTGGTCGCACGGTCTGCGACTACTGGCGGGTGACGGGAAAGGCCCCCAACTGCGAGGTGGGGCTGCACATCGACACCGATCGCTTCTACGACCTTCTGGTCGAGCGCATAGGGACTTACGGCTAGCGCGCTTCCTGCAGGGGCTACTCGCCCTTCCACATGATGCGCCCGCAGGAGGGGCAGCGCACGACCTGATTGCCCTGGTATACCTTCTGCGCTACGTTCATGGGCAGTTGCACGTTGCAGCCCATGCAGCGGTACCCCGAGCCGGTGCGGGCGACCTTGGCGACGCCCTGCCCCTTGCGAGACTTGCGCACGGCTTCGTATTCCTTGACCAAGCTGGCCGGGATGGTGGCCGCCAGGGCGTTGCGCTCGACCAGCTTGACCTGGTAGCTGGCCTCGAGCGCCTCCACGCGGGCGGCGTTGGCGGCCTCGAGTTCCTCGAGCCTGGGCCTGGCCTCCTCCAGCAGCGCCCTGACCCGCTCGACCTCGCCGGTTAGCTCGACGATCTCCTCGAGCTTGGGCTTGTTGATCTCCTCGAGTTCCTTGAAGCGGTCGTCAAGCTGCTGGATGACGTTCTCGTACTGGGTCTGCTCGCGAGCGCTCTGAGCCTGGCGCTGTGCGTCCTTGGCCCGACCCAGCTTCTCCTTGAGGTTAGCGATCTCGGCCTCGTTTTGCCGGTACTCCATCTCCTGCTCGCGCAAGTCACCCTGGCGCTTGGCCAGTTCGGCTTCGAGGGCCTGCCAGTGAGCACGGGCGGCTTTGAGTTCTTCAGGCAGGTTGGCCTGTTCCTCACGGATGCGGTCTAGCTCGAGGTCTTTCTCCTGCAAACGAAACAATTCGGCCAGCGCGTCGGACCCGTTCACAGAGCCTAGTCTAAGCCAGCCCACAAGTTGCGTGCAAAGCGCAAGACGCGAAAAGCAGATGAAATCACCGCAGAAGGCTGCGTCGAAAATCTGAGGCGGGGTTATGGGGGCGCTGAGCGTACGGCCCCCACAAGCTCATGGAGCGCTATACCCCAGCACCTCCTGCAGCTTGATGTCGTCGAACCACACGGTCTGTTGGCCCTCGTTGACGTTGTAATGCACGTCGATGCGACTGCCACCCACGAAGTCTGGGGGGGTGGTGAAGTCGCGGTAGAAGTACTGCCAGCCGTTGGTGTTGGTGGAGATGTGCCGGGGATTGTACTCGGCGTGGAGGTTGTAGACCATCTTGCTGGGCGAGAGCACCACGTAGCGCAGGTTGGCGAAGTTGTAGAAGTCGTTGATCTTTCCGTCCACGAAGCCCTCGGTCTTGATCCAGCCCGACAGGCGGTAGGTGGTGGCGGGCTTTAGCTTGGGCGAGGCTTGGGTGAAGTAATCGCCGTCGGAGAGGTTGCCGTTGATGCGGATGGCCCGCAGACCCGAGTGGGACCCGCTGCTCTCGAGATGAACCTCCGGCTTGGCGGTGCCATCCCAGCCCACCGGGCCGTACTGATCCACCTGCTCGAAACCGCCGTTGATGAGGAGGTCCGGTCCCAGGCTGGCCGCGCAGTTCTCCTCGTGTTCGTAGTCGCAAACCCTCCCCGCCAGCACGCGCAAGGTGAGGGGATAGGTCTTGGTCTTGCCCCCGCCCACCGCCCGCACCCTCAGGGGCACGTCCTGGGGGCTGCCCGAGGGCTCGACGTAGACCACCAACAAGCCCCGGTCCCCTGCCTCGAGGCCCTCGGGGTCGAAGGCCGGGCTGACGAAGCCGGGCAGCGGGCTGCCGTCGGCTTGCTCGAGGTAAAGCGCGATGCCCGCAACCCCCGACCCCAGCACCCTCAGCTCGAAGAGGCGGTACTGCCCGCGGGGTACCTCCAGCGTGGAGGGTAGCTCGAGGCAGAACTCGCCCACGGGACAGCTCAGCGGAGCCCTTAGCGTGAGCTTGAACGCGGCGGCGTGGGTGACCCCGCCGCCCTCACCCTTGACCCGCAGGCTGTACTCCCCCACCGGCAGGCTCGAGGCAGCGCCGATCTCGAGCCGGCTGTACCCCTGGTCGGTGCTCGAGGGGTTGGGGCTGAAGGTGGCGCTCATCCCCTCGGGAAGGGCACCCCCATCGGATTTTTCCAGGCTCAGCACGATGCTTTCCACACCCGAGCCGCGGATGAGCACCCTGGTGCTGATTTTCTGCCCGGCGCTGACCTCGAGGGCGGGGCTGGCCAGGCCCAATTCGAAGCCGGGGGTGGCCTGGAAGGGGCTCTGCTGGCAGCCTACGAGCAACCCGGCGGCCAGGAGAAGGACGCGCAACATCCCACCGATTATGCACTCGCAGGGGAAGCCGGGGCTTTGGGGAATCGTTAACCTTCCCGCCGCCAGGCTCTGATACCAGATTCGGTCAGTTCGTTCCCGAAGGGCGTGCTCTAGGATTCAAAAAGATAGCCTCTGAAGGTCTTTGCTTTGGGGGATTATCTTTTTGAATCCGGTATAAGCTGGAGGGGTGGAGCGGCTGGAAGGGCTGAGCGGCCTCGAGCCCCTGCGCCTGGTGGTGCTGCTGACGGTCTTCTGCAGCGGGGTGCTGCTGGTGGCGCTGAGCCGGGCCCTGCTGGGCAAGACCCGCTTCTTCCGCTACCTGCAAGAGGGCCCACCCTGGCTGGCCCTGGCCCTGAGCGCCGGCCTGTTGGCCTTGATCTTCGCTCTGGCGGGGCGGTTGCTCGGGTAGATCGCCGGGCTGCTGGAGCAGTTTGACCTAGCCCAGTCGGAAGTCCAGCGGGCGCAGGTAGAACTCGTGGATGGCGGTGGTGCTCACCACGGCGTTGGTGGGCAGGTGACGCTTCCAGTGGGTCTTGTTGACCAGGCTCTTCACCCGCGCCACCTCGGCTTCGGTGTAGCCCAGGCCCACGATGTAGGCGTCGGGGTAGCCCTTGAGGTAGTGCTCGAGGATCACGTCGGCCTTGCGGTAGGAGATGCCCAGGTCGCCCTCGTCGGTCTGACCGGCCTCGAGGTCGGCGGTGGGGGGCTTGCCGCGCACCACCTCGGGCACGCCCAGATACTCGGCCAGGCCCCAGACCTGGGTCTTGTACAGGTCGCCCAGCGGGGCGATGGGGCCGGTGTCGGCCACGTCGTGCCAGGTGTAGTAGCCGAACAGGCGCTCGGTCTTGTTGCCGGTGCCCAGGTGCAAGGCCTTGTACTGCTCGCCCTTGTCGAAGCCCACGATGGTGCGGGCGCGGGCCATGACGTTGCCCAGGCGGCGGGGGGTGATGCCGGGGGTCTGGGCGGCGTAGCCCTCGACCATAGGGGTGATGTCCACCACCTCGTAGGGGGTGCCGTAGTGCTCGGCCACCAACCGAGCGTGCTCGGCGGACTCGGGCCTGGAGATGGCGTGGGGCATGAACACGGTGAAGACGTTCTGAGGCCCCAGCGCCCGCACGGCCAGGGCAATGGTGGTGGCGGAGTCCACCCCGCCCGAATTGGCGACCACCGCGCGGCTGTAGCCGCGCCACTCCAGCTCCTCGGCGATGAAGCGGGTGAGGAACTCGGCTACCAGCGGGTAGTTGAGCTCGAGCACTTCGCGTCCGGGGACGGCTTCGATGACTTTGAGCATGACCCCAACCCCAGGCTAACCCCGCACCGGCAGCTTGCCGCGCACCGGGCGGGGGGTTTTCTCGAGCACCTTGAAACCGGCCATCACCCGCTCGAGGTCGTTCATCAGCAGCGGTAACCCGGCTTCCATGTCGGCCAGTAGAGGATTGTCGTAGCGCACCGGGGGGATACGCGCCAAGTCGATGTCGCCCAACAGCACGGCCTCCTCGAAGACCGGCGCCGTGCCCAGGAGGTTGCCCTCGGGGCCGGCAATCACGCTGCCGCCCACCAGCCCCTTGCCCGCCTCGAGGCCCACCAGCGAGCTGAGCACCACGTACAACCCGTGCTCGGCGGCCACCGCCTGGGTCAGGCTCTTCCAGCGGATGACGTTGGCGGGTTCGGCCCCCGCGAAGCCCCGCGCCGGGGAGGCCGAGGGGACGTAGATGATCTCGGCACCGTCCAGCGCGGCGATCATACCGGTGATGGAATGCCAGAAGTCCTCGCAGATGAGAATGGCCACCCGCCCAAAGCGCGTGTCGAAGGCCTCGACCCGGTTGCCGCGCGAGATGTAGCGCTCCTCGTCGAAGACGCCGTAGGTGGGCAGAAACACCTTGCGGTGGACGTTGAGCAGCCCGCGCCCACCGAGCTCGAGGTAGGCCGCGCTGTTGTAGTAGATGCCCCCGTCCTGCTCGTAAAAGCCCAGCACCACGTCCAGCGGGCCGTCCCAGGCCAGTGAGTCGTAGAGCGCGCTCATGGCCGCGGTCAGCTCGGATTGGGTCAGGGCCACCTCGCGCACCCCCCCTTGCAGGAAATAGCCCGAGAGGAAAGCTTCGGGCAGCACCACCACCTCGGGGCGGTGATGGCGGATTTCCCGCAGGGCCTGGCCGATGCGCTCGAGGTTGTGCCCGAGGTGGCCTTTCTTGGGTTTGAGTTGCAGCACGGCGTGGCGAATCATCACGGCTAGTCTACGCCTCGAGCAGCGGCCTCGTTGGCTCGTGGCTCACGGTTAGCGACGGGTGCCCGAGGGCAATATAAATCCAAGCTCAACGCCCCAGAGGGCATTTTGGGTGTGTTTGGCTACCTTTATCCCCCTGAGGCGATGTACCCTATAAACACTAGAGGAGAGAGGACCCTAGATGAACCGACTGCCCTTCAACCTTTGGTTCGTGCTCATCGCAGCCATCCTCATCGCGTGGGCATTCAGCTTGACCGGAAACCAAACCCCCCAGGGCCAGATCGGTTACGGAGCCTTCCTGGACGCCATCCAAAACGACCGCGTAAAGGAGATCGTGGTCCAGAGCGAGGGAACCCGCATCAGCGGCAAGTACACCGACGGCGAGCGCTTCACCACCAACGCCAGCGCCCCCGTGAGCAACGCCGACCTCGAGAAGTGGCGCGCCCAGGGCATCAGCGTCGATGTGACACCCCCTCCCAGGGAGAACCCCCTCCTGGGCTTCTTGCTGCCCATCCTGCTGGTGGGCTTGGCTTTCGCGGCCATCTACTACTTCTCGCGCAACCGCGGGCCTTCCGGCGATAGCGCCTTCAGCTTCACCAAAAGCCGCGCCAAGGTGCTCACCGAGGCCCCCAAGACCACCTTCCGCGACGTAGCTGGCTGCGACGAGGCCAAGGAAGAGCTCAAGGAGATCGTGGAGTTCCTCAAGAACCCTAGCCGCTTCCACGAGATGGGCGCGCGCATCCCCAAGGGCGTGCTGCTGGTGGGACCGCCGGGATCTGGCAAGACCCACATCGCCCGCGCGGTGGCCGGGGAGGCCAAGGTGCCCTTCATCACCGCCAGCGGCTCCGACTTCGTAGAGATGTTCGTGGGCGTGGGGGCTGCCCGGGTGCGCGACCTCTTCGAGACCGCCAAGCGTCACGCCCCGTGCATCGTCTTCATCGACGAGATCGACGCGGTAGGCCGCAAGCGCGGCGGCGGGGTGGGAGGCGGCAACGACGAGCGCGAGCAGACCCTCAACCAACTCCTCGTCGAGCTCGACGGCTTCGAAAAGGACTCCTCCGTCATCATCATGGCCGCCACCAACCGGCCCGACGTGCTCGATCCCGCGCTGCTGCGGCCTGGCCGCTTCGACCGCCAGGTGGCCATCGACGCCCCCGACGTGCGAGGCCGCGAGCAGATCCTGCGCATCCACGCCAAGGGTAAACCCATGGCCGAGGACGTGGACTTAGCCCTGCTGGCCCGCCGCACGCCGGGCTTCGTGGGGGCCGACCTGGAAAACATGCTCAACGAGGCCGCATTGCTGGCCGCCCGCGAGGGCCGCAAGAAGATCACCATGAAAGACCTCGAGGAAGCCGCCGATCGCGTGATCATGGGCCCGGCCAAGAAGAGCATGGTGCTCACCCAGCGCGACCGTGAGATCACCGCCTACCACGAAGCCGGGCACGCCCTGGCGATGTACTACCTCGAACACGCCGATCCGCCCCACAAAGTCACCATCGTCCCGCGCGGGCGCGCGCTGGGCTTCGCCATGCCCCGTCGGGAGGACATCCTGCACTGGAGCAAGAAGCGCCTCACCGACCAGATCGCCGTGGCCCTGGGGGGCCGCGCCGCCGAGGAGTTGGTCTTCGAGGACGTCACCACCGGCGCCGAGAACGACTTCCGCCAGGCCACCGACCTCGCCCGCCGCATGATCACCGAATGGGGCATGCACAAGGACTTCGGACCCGTGGCCTACCAGGTGCGCGAGGACACCTACCTGGGCGGTTACGACGTGCGCCAGTACTCCGAGGAAACCGCCCGCCGCATCGACGAGGCGGTGAAGGGTCTGCTCGAGGAGCAGCACGAGAAGGTGATGCAACTCTTGAAGGAAAAGCGAGAAGTCCTCGAGCGGGTCACTAGGGCACTGCTGGAGTACGAAACCCTCAACGCCGAGGAATTCGAGCGGGTGGTGCAGGGCCTGCCGCTGGAGGAAAGCCCCTCGAGCGAGCCCCCCAAGGACCAGGAGGAAAAGGACCCCCCGCGCATCGTGCCCAAGATCAAGCCGAACCTGGGCGGGGCGTGAGGTAGGACGCCGAAGGCTCAAGGCCAAAGTCGCTCACCAGATTTCACCTCCTACACGCTAGCGCGAAGGCGTCAACTACCCTGACCAAACCCTAACAGGTTCTGGTCAGGGTAGTTGACTCAGCGGGCTACCGGGCGACGGCGCTCGAAGGGCCGGCGCTCGCGACCCTCAGGGGGGCGGGGGCCGCGGGGCCTCTCCTCGCGCTGGCTCGCACCCGCCTCAGCAGGTATCTCGTGCGCCCGGCTGAGGTGGAACTCGGTGAGCTGGGACTGGATGGCCTCGAGTTCGTCGCTTTGCAAATCGAGGTAGGCGGCACTCTCGGTGAGCAGAATGCGCCCGATGCGTCCAGCGCCGGCCTTCTTGAGCACGGCTACCACACGGGGAACCGACAGGCGACCCCCGACCAGCTTGACCGTGACCAAGCCCTCTTCCCCGGTGATCAGGCTCCTGGGCACGGGCGCGCCACCCAAAAGCAGCGCCAGCATCCCGGCCACCGCTTCGAGTTCCCCCTCCGCCACCAGCCGGGCGGCGTACTCGCGCCACATGGCCCGGTCGGCGGCAGGCTGGCCGCTCAGGCGGTGTAACAAACCCTTCCACTTGGCCTCCATCACCTCCTCGGGCGTGGGGGGATTGATGCGGCGGAACTTACGGCCCACCTCGCGCTCGAGCTGCTCCAGCTCCCGGCGCTCGCGAGGCCCGTAGAGGACGATCACCCTACCCGAACGCCCGGCTCGGCCCGTGCGGCCCGAGCGGTGCTGGTAGGACTCGGTCTGCTCGGGCAGCCGGTAGTGCACCACCAGGTCCACCTCGGGGATGTCCAAACCGCGCGCAGCCACGTCGGTCGCCACCAGCACGGTCTCCTGCCCGCTGCGGAAGCGGCCCATCACCAGCTCGCGCTCGCGCTGGCTCATGTCGCCGTGAATGGCCGCCGCCGCCAGGGCGCGCCCCTGCAGGCCCAGCGCCACCTCGTCGGCCTCGGCCTTGGTGCGGGTGAAGACGATGGAGCGCTCGGGAGCATAGGCGTAGAGCAGGTCGGCCAGGGTGGAGAGGCGGGTCTGGAGGGGGGCCTGCAGGGCCAGCTCCTCGTAGCTCACCCGCTCGTCCTTGATCACGTTGACGTGGACGAAGTCCTTGAGGTAGCGGTCGGCCAGGCGCTTGGCCCAAGTGGGCACGGTGGCCGAGAAGAGCAGGGTCTGGCGGGTCTGGGGGGTCTGCTGCAAGAGCTTCTCCACGTCCTCCTCGAAGCCCATCGAGAGCATCTCGTCGGCCTCGTCCAGCACAGCGATCTCGACTTTGGACAAGTCGAGGATGCCCTGCTCGAGGTAGTCGATGGCCCGGCCCGGTGTGGCCACCACCACGTCACAGCCGCGCTTGAGGGCTTCGGCCTGCTTGCTGTAGCCGGTGCCGCCGTAAACACTCACCACCACCAGCTCGCTCGCCACCCACTCCAGCTCCTTCGCCACCTGCAAAGTCAGCTCACGCGTGGGGGTGAGCACGAAGGCCCGCGGCGAGCGGCCTCGCTCACGCGAGGGCTCGAGGCGGTTGGCGATGGGCAAGGCAAAGGCCAGCGTCTTGCCGGTGCCGGTGCGGGCCTGCCCCAGGATGTCGCGGCCCTCGAGGGCCAGCGGCAAGGCCGCCGCCTGAATGGGGGTAGGGGTGGAAAAGCCTTTGGCTTGCAGCGCAGCAAGCACCTCGCTCTTGAGGGGAAAAGCAGAAAACTCCATCTGTACCTGATCCTTTCCGGGCTCTCTACCGCACACACCCGGAAAGTTTTTCTCAACCATCGAGGGGAAATGCAGCTATCGAGCCTCTGGCCTTGAGGGCCAACCCTAGCAGTATGGGGGCAACCGCGCCCCAGGTCAAGGGACGCGGGTCAAAGGTCTCATACCAGATTCGGTCAGTTCGTTCCCATTCGGGAACGAACTGACCCGACCGAAGGGAGTGCTCTAGGATTCAAAAAGATAGCCTCTGAAGGTCTTTGGTTTGGGTGATTATCTTTTTGAATCCGGTATCAGGGGTCTACTACATCCCACGCTTGAAAGACGGGGGCTTTGTAGACCCTCACACCCCCCTTTTGTAAGTGTCCCAAGACACGGGGCGGCGAAGGGAGTATGTGGGCCTCCCGTGCGATCTCGGGTTTAATGGGGTGTGATGTGGGTTCGCGTCCTTGCCCTGAGTGTCTTTCTCGTCCTGGCGTTTGCCCAAACCCCCACGGCCATTCCCGCCGAACGCTTTGGACTCAGCGTCCTGCGCGATAGCTACGCGGTAGTCTTCAAGAAAGAGGGCCTCGAGCTGGTCTACGTCGAGGGCATCGGCTGGGCTCCGCCGCTCGAGCCCACCCTGCCGCCCCCCAACGAGAACAGCTTGCCGCTGGAAGTCGTCCGCGCGGCGGGGCTGGTGCAGGTGCCCCAAGCGGGCGTGCGCTTTTCGGGGGGCGCGGGGCGCTTACGGCTGGTGTTCGACCTGCCCGAGGCCCTGCCCCTCGAGAAGCGCGAAGGGAGCTATCCAGGCCGCCTGAGCCTCGAGCTGCCCTACTTTCTCCCCGACCTCGAGACCCTGAGGCTCCCCCCCGAGCTCGGCCTGGAGTTCCGCTACTTACCCCATGGCACCCAGCTCAGCCTGCAAGCCCCCACCGGGCGCCTCTACCGCTACCGACAGTACACCCTCGAAGACCCCTGGCGCCTCGTGCTGGACTTCTACTACCTGCAGCCCGAAACCCGCGAGGTGCTCAGCCGGGGGATCAGCTACCTCGAGCGCTGGGCCTGGACACCCGAACCACTCCGGCTCTACATGATCCAGGCCGACCCCGGTAGCTGGCGCATGGAGCCGGTGGGGCAGCCCGGCCTGCGCAAGCCCCTAAAGCAGATGGCCCCCACAGCGCTGGCCTTGCTCAACGGCGGCTACTTCGACAACCGCACCGCCACCCCCATCGGGCTGTGGATCCAGGACGGGGTGGCGCTTAACTTCCCCTTCGGGCGCAGCGCCTTGCTATGGGGCAACGGGCAGGTCTTCGGGGGTTTCCCCAAGTTCGGAGCCTGGGTCGAGGTCGCAAGCGGGCAGCGCTACCCGGTAGGGGTCAACCTCTGGCGGGCGCGGCTCACCGCCCACACCACACCCGGCCCCGCAGGACGACCCGGCGAGAACGTGGCTATTGTCGAGCAGGAGCGGGTCATCGCCACCCTCCCCGCGCCCGCCGAGCTCAAGCCGGGGCAGTGGGGCCTGAGCTTCCCCGCCAGCGACACGCCCATCGCCCGCACGGGCGAGACCCTCAAGCTCCGCATGAGCCTCGAGCCCCCCGTGCAATACGCCCTCGAGGCCGGACCTTTGCTGATCCAGGCCGGTCAGAACGTCTTCGACCCCAAACGCGAGCCCTTCACCGACCCCCGTCCGCTGGGAGCTGTCACCCCGCAGTCGGCGGTGGCCTGGACCCTGGAGGGCGGGGTGTGGCTGGTGGTCTCCGAGGCCACCACGCCCGCCGTGCTGGCCCAGGCCCTGCAAAGCCTGGGAGCCTGGGGCGCCATCCGTATGGACGGCGGCGGCTCCTCCCAGCTTTATGTGCGCGGCGTGCTGCGCTCCCCGCTCATCGAGTCCCGGCCACGCCCGGTTGTGAACGGGCTTGCTCTCTATCCGAAGGCCGGACCCTAAGCTGGAACCATGCAGGCCCGGGTGCCCATGCGGCCTGGAAGATTCACCGGCGCTCACCGGCGCTGGGCGAGCCGCCTGGCCTGGAGGCGGCGCTTGCAGTGGGCGCTCGTCACCTTGGTCTTGCTGCTGCCGCTGGCCCTGTGGGTCCACCCGACCTGGGGTTTGCTCTCCCTGCTCGCCCTGCTCTACCCCAGCCGCCTCGAGCTCCCCCGCGCCCTGCG
Source organism: Calidithermus timidus DSM 17022 (assembly GCF_000373205.1). Classification (NCBI taxonomy): domain Bacteria; kingdom Thermotogati; phylum Deinococcota; class Deinococci; order Thermales; family Thermaceae; genus Calidithermus; species Calidithermus timidus. The sequence goes on along the minus strand of NZ_KB890698.1, from coordinate 61,761 downwards.
CCAGCTCGACGAGCGCTACGGCCTGGCCTACCACAGCGCCCTCGAGGCCCCCCCTACCCACCCCTGGCGCGAACGGCTCGAGGCCGAAGCCAAAGAAAGCCTGCGCCAGGCCCGGCTACCCAAGCTCCCCTGGCTCGCAGGCGGCATCTACCTCACCCTGCTCGGGTTGGTGTGGATCCTGCCCCCCATACCCACTCCCGGCTTTTCCAGGCCTCCGCAAGCTCCCACCGCCCAGACCAACCCACAGCCCCCCAGGCCGGCCAGTACCCAGTCCAGCACCCCAACCGCACCCGAGCTCCCCAGCTCAGGGCAGTCTGCCCAGGAGGGCCAGGAGCCAGTCGAGCAAGCGCCCCCACAGCAGGACGCCACAAACCCAGCCTCACCGCCCCAAAGTCCGCAGGGACAGAGCACATCGCCCGAGGAAGCTGGCTCACCCCAGCAGGGCCAGGAGACTTCACAACAGCAGCCCCAGTCCAGCCCCTCCGACCAGCAGGGGCAAAACCCCCAGCAAAACGGCCAGGGACGAGTTCAGGGTCAAGGCGGCCAGGGTGACCAGCCCGGTGAGCAGGTCGGCGCCGGCCAGCCCAACCAACAGGGGCAGGATGGTCAGCCCCACAGGAGCGCAGAGGGAGGGCCCAGGGACGATAGCCCTCAGGACCAGGAACAAAAGCAAAACCCCCAGCCCGGCCAGCGGGGTCGGGAAACCCGCGGCGGAAAGCAAGCCCAGGGTGAGCAGGGGCAGCCAGGCAGCCCAGGCTCCAACGGCCAGGCTCCGTCCCAACCCCCGAGTCTCCCCAAGCGCCCCCTGTCCGGCGAGGCTCCGCTGCGACGCTCGGACAACCCCGGCGGCCAAGCGCGCAACCTGCCCAACCCCTGGCGCGGCGGCCAACCCCCGCAAAGCGTCCAGCGGCAGGTAGAGCGCTACCTCGAGTCCGAACCCCTCCCCCCCGAAGTGCGCGACTTGCTGAGGCGCTACTTCGAGCTGCCCGAGCAGTGAAGGAACTGTCAGCCTTCGGCCATCAGCAGGAGGGGGCTTGGGGTGAAGAACCCCCCCCCGGCCCTCCCCACGTACGGGGGGGATATCCCCCTAGCTACCAATCACCGACCTACTTAACTTTATGCACCTTCTGCCCCTCCGGGAACGTATAGCGCAGCCGCATCAGGAGGTCCTGCGGGTAATTCCCGAAGCGGCGGCCGAAGAGGTTCATGCCCCCCACGTTGCGGGCATCGGGCTTGACGCCCAGGCGCACCTCGATGTGGTTGGCGTTCTCGAGCTTCAAGTCGGCGAGCTTGACCGGTGAGAGGGCCTCGCCGTCGATGAAGGAGCCCTCGGCGTTCACCTTCCAGCGCTTGAGCACGCCGTACTGGGTCTGGTCCTCGGGCCACCAGGCGGGGGTGAGGTTGCCGCGCTTGCCGCCGAAGTCGCCGGGGCTGGTCCAGGTGCCCACCTCCACCCCGTTGATCCACAAGGTGATGTCGGAGGGCCAGTTGTGGTCGTACTGCGGGGCCTCGGAGCAGATCTCGGCGGAGAGCTCGAGCTCGGTGGTGATCGCCCCGCGCGGGACGTTGTTGGGGAAAGCGTACTCGACGTAGCCCTGGCCGAACCACAGGAGCTGGGCGAAGACGTGCTCGGGCTCGTAGAAGCTGCGCACGTCGTCGAGCATGCCGATGAACTTGCTGTCGCTGGCCAGGCCGCAGGTGGGCTTGACGTCGATGCGGTGGTAGTTACCGATGGGCATGGAGATCTCCACCACGTCCTGGTCGGCCTCCACCGCCACGCCGGGCAGCTTGATGAGGATCTCGTCGTAGCGCTTGGCCACGAGCTTCTGCGAGCCGCGGGTGCCCGGGACGTACTGCACCACCAGCAGCCCGGCCTCCTCGAGCATCTTGAGGTTGGTGCTCACCGTGGAGTGGGCCATGCCCATGGCCTCGGCCAGTTCCGAGACGTTCATACCCTCGTGCGAGAGCAGGCTGAAGATAAGCATGCGCGTCTCGGAGTCCAGGGCCCGCAGAACGGGCACGGCGGCTTCACCCTCGACGGTCAGGCGGCGGTTTCCGGATGTTGGCACGCTAACCCCTCCCTCATTTATTTCGATGTTACACGAAAATCCGAAACATTAGCAAACCCACGGAAGCCGTTGCAGCATCGCGGAAGGTCTCTTGTGGACGATTCTCACATTTATTTCGCCAAATCTTGACATATTTCGCGCTGAGCTGTAATATTTCGCTACATACAAAGCACCTCCGGTCAAGGTTTCCTGTGGAGTTCCCCATGCCCGATTCCCAGCACCCCAACCCCCAGCTCGAGCGCTCCCACTGGCGCGACCTCGGCGGGACCTGGCGTTTCGCCTTCGACAACGAGGTCCGCTTCACCCGCCCTGAGGAGGTCGAGTTCGACCGCGAAATCCTGGTCCCCTACGCCCCCGAGAGCCCGCGCAGCGGGATCGGGGACCAGGGCTACCACCGCGCGGTGTGGTACCACACCGCCGTGCGTCTCACCCCGCAGGAGCTCGAGGCCGGGCGCCTGCTGCTGCACTTCGGCGCCGTGGACTACCGCGCCACGGTGTGGGCCAACGGCGCCCGCGTCGCCGAGCACACCGGCGGCCACACCCCCTTCTGCGCCGACGTCACCGACGCGCTGGGGGGCGGCGACGTGCTCGAGGTCGTCGTGCGGGCCGAGGACGACCCCCACGACCTTGCCAAGCCGCGCGGCAAGCAGGACTGGCAGCGCGAGCCCCACTCTATTTGGTACCCTCGCACCACCGGCATCTGGCAGCCGGTGTGGCTCGAGGCCGTCCCCGCCACCCGCATCGCCAAGCTGCGCTGGACCCCCGACGTGCCCGGTTGGAGCCTCGGCCTGGAAGCCCGGCTCGCCGGCCCCTTCCTGCCGGGCCTCAGCCTGCGGGTGCGGCTGCGGGCGGGCGGCGAGGTGCTGGCCGAGGACCGCTACGCCCTGAGCGGCCCCCGCCTCGCGCGCACCCTCGCCCTCCCCGACCCCGGCATCGACGACCTACGCGACGGGCTGCTGTGGAGCCCCGAGCACCCCCAGCTCATCGACGCCGAGCTCGAGCTCCTCCAGGGCGAGACCGTGCTCGACCGGGTGTCCAGCTACACCGCGCTGCGCTCGGTGCGGCTGGAGGGGCGGCGCTTCCTGCTCAACGAGCGCCCCTACTACCTGCGCATGGTGCTCGACCAGGGCTACTGGCCCGAGGGGCTCATGACCGCCAGCGACGAGGAGCTGCGCCGTGACGTCGAGCTCACCCGCCGGCTAGGCTTCAACGGCGCGCGCAAGCACCAGAAGCTCGAAAACCCCCGCTGGCTCTACTGGTGCGACCGCATCGGGCTGCTGGTGTGGGACGAGATGCCCAGCGCCTACACCTTCACCCCCGAGGCCTTAGGGCGCCTCACCCAGGAGTGGCTCGAGGCCATCGAGCGCGACTGCTCCCACCCCTGCGTGGTGGGCTGGGTGCCCTTCAACGAGTCGTGGGGTGTGCCCGACCTGCCCACCCACGCCGCCCAGCGCGACTTCGTGAAGGGCCTCTACCACCTCACCCGCGCCCAGGACCCCACCCGGCTCGTCAGCGCCAACGACGGCTGGGAGCAGCCGGCGGGCGACGTCTTCGCCATCCACGACTACACCTCCGACCCCGAGGTGATCCTGCGGCGCTACGCCGACCTCGAGGCCCTTACGAAGACCGCCGAGACCTTCCGCCCCGGCGGGCGCCGCCTGGCGCTGGAGGGCTTCGAGTGGCAGGAGAAGCCGGCCCTGCTCACCGAGTTCGGCGGCATCGCCTTCTCACAGGGCGACGGCTGGGGCTACAGCCGCGCCCAGAGCGCGGAGGGCTTCCTCGAGCACTACAGCGCGCTGCTCGAGGCCGTGCACCGCAGCGAGGGGCTGGCCGGCTTCTGCTACACTCAGCTCACCGACACCTTCCAGGAGAAGAACGGTCTGCTCTACGCCGACCGCACCCCCAAAGCCGACCTCGACCGGCTGTGCCGCGCCACCCGCGGGCCCGCGCAGCCCTACGACGAAGCCAACCCGCTGGGCTATTCCCGGCGCTGGCTGGACAAACAACGCAAGGCCGCCGTTTCGGTGTAAGGAGGCAAGATGAACAGGAAAGGCAAGATCGGTTTGGCGCTCCTGCTGGGCGCCCTAGGCACGGGCGGGTTCATCCTCGCGCAAACGCAGTCGAGCTATACCGGCCCCAAGGTCGAGATCACCTACCTCCACGGCTTCACCGGCCCCGACCGCCCGGTGATGGAGGACCTGGTCAAGCGCTTCAACGAGACCCACCCCAATATCGTGGTCAAGGCCACCGCCCAGCCCTGGGGCACCACCTGGAACCAGCTCGAGCCCCTCGTCGCCTCGGGCCGCGCCCCCGACGTGGTGGTGGTCAACGAGGACCAGATCACCCGCTTCATCGCCCGTGGCGCGCTCACGCCCATCACCCCGCAGATGTACCGCAGCGCGAACATCGACACCAACCGCTTCTTCAAGCCCCTCTTCGAGACCGCCAGCTACAAGGGCCAGAGCTACGGCGTGCCCATCTCGGCGGTGGCCTACGTGATGTTCTACAACAAGGCCCTCATGCAGAAGATGGGCGTGAGCAAGGTGCCCACCAACCGCGCCGAGCTGCTCACCGCCGCCCGCGCCTGCACCACCGACAAGGAAGGCCGCAAGCCCGGCCAGGCCGGCTTCGACGCCAAGAACCTCGAGACCTGGGGCATCAGCCTCTACAACAACTGGGTGGGCGCCCGCATGGCCTACTCGGCCATCCTGCAAAACGGCGGCAGCCTCGTCGACAAGGACCTCAACGCCAACTTCAACACCCCTGAGGCCGTTGAGGCGGTGCAGTTCCTGGTAGACCTCGTGCAGAAGGAGAACGTGGCCCGCCCCAACTCCACCGAAGAGGCCGAGCTCGCCGCCTTCAGCCAGGGCAAGGTCTGCTTCTTCCCTTCGGGCCAGTGGTACCTCGACCGCTTCGAGAAGACCCCCAACTTCTCCTTCGGCGTGGCCTTCCCCCCGCGCATCGGCAACAAGCAGGACGCCACCTGGGGCGGCTCGAGCCACCTCACCCTCCCGGTGCAGCGCCAGGGCTACGACCCCAACAAGCGCGCCGCGGCCATGGAGTTCATCAACTGGATGTCGGCCGCCCCGCAGAACCTGGTCTGGACCTCGACGGGCAGCCTGCCCACCGTGCGGGCCGTGGCTCAGGACAAGAAGTTCGAGACCCAGCCCATCTCCGGCATCTTCGACAAACTCGACAGCATCTACGCCACCAGCGGCTTCCCCTGGGGCGGCCAGGTGCTCGGGCCCTTCGACGGCGCGTGGGAGCGGGCCTACCTGGGCAAGCAGCCCGTCAAGCAGGCCCTCGACCAGGGCGTGGACGAGGCCAACAAGCAAATCGCCCAGGCCCGCCCCAACTTCCGCTAACCCCCCTCGCTTTGGGCCTCCACCGACCTCCTCCTGGTGGAGGCCCACCCCTCAAGGGAGCGTCTGGTGCCTCGAGCCCCGGCTCCCGGCTCAACCCCGGAGGTGCGAATGACCCGCGCGTCTGACTGGAGCCCACGGCGCGGAAGGCTCTTTGCCCTCAACGACTCCAACCCTTTAGTCCCTTACCTCTACCTGCTGCCCCATGCGGCCTTCTTCCTCGTCTTCACCGTCTACCCGGTGGGCTACGGCTTGTGGGTGAGCTTCCACCGCTGGGACCTGCTGAGCGACCAGCAGGAGTTCGTGGGCCTCACCTTCTACCGCAACCTCTTCGACCCTTCCACCCCGCAGTCGCAGTTCTTCTGGAAGAGCCTGATCAACACCACCCTCTTCACGCTCATCAGCACGCCGCTGCTGGTGGGCGCGGCGCTGGGGCTGGCGGTGCTGCTGTACCGGCCCATCTTCGGGCGGGCAGTCTTCCGGGCCATCTTCTTCATGCCCGGCATCCTCTCGGTCTCGGTGATGGGCATCCTCTGGCGCTGGATGTTCGACAACCAGAGCGGCTTGGTCAACGTCATCCGCCAAGAGTTCTGGGGGTTGCCCGTAATCCAGTTCCTCACCACCGAGGGCTGGGCCTGGGTGCCCATCATCGTGGGCACGGTGTGGTGGACGGTGGGCTTCAACATGACGCTCTACCTCGCGGCGCTCGGCGGCATCAGCCACAGCGTCTACGAGGCCGCCGACATCGACGGCGCAGGCCCGTGGGCCAAGTTTCGCCACATCACGGTGCCGCTGTTGGCCCCTACCACCCTCTTCATCACCGTGACCACGGTGCTGGCCTCCTTCCAGCTCTTCGGGCAGTCGCAGGTCATCACCAACGGCGGCCCGGCTCGCAGCACCCAGAGCGTGATCATGTACATCACCGAGGAGGCTTTCGGCAACTACCAGCTCTCCAGCGCCTCGGCCATGGCCTTCGTCTTCGGCGCGCTGATGCTGGTGTTCACGGTGATCCAGTTCCGGCTGATGGTCAAGGACCTCAACACCTCGAGGGAGCGCTGACATGGTGAGCTCCGGCCGATACTCCCGCTCCACCCCCCGCTGGCGCCGCGTCCGCGACCTGCCGCGCTTCATCGTGCTGGCAGTGCTGGCGGTCATCTTCCTGGCCCCGCTTTACTGGATGCTCTCGACGTCGTTCAAGCCCGAGGCCGAGACCATCTCCATCCCCGTGCAGTGGATCCCCAAGAACCCCACCCTCGAGAACTACAACGAGATCATCAACTCGCCCGACGGCAAGCTCCTGCGCTGGACCTGGAACTCGCTGTTCACGGCCTTCGCCTTCACCTTCGTCCACGTCACCCTGTGCGTGCTGGCGGCCTACCCCCTGTCGCGCATGCGCTTCAAAGGCCGCGAGATCTGGTTCTGGTTCATCCTCTCGAGCATGATGGTGCCTGGCATCGTAACGCTGATCCCCACCTACATCATGATGCTGCAGTTCAACTGGATCGACACCTACCACGCCCTGATCTGGCCGGGGGTGGCCGGGGGCTTCGGGGTGTTCTTGCTACGGCAGTTCTTCTCCACGCTGCCGCGCGAGCTCGAGGAGGCCGCCCGCATGGACGGGGCCAACAGCTTGCAGATCCTGCTCTTCGTGATCCTGCCGCTGTCGGTGCCGGTGCTAGTGACGCTGGGGGTGTTCAGCTTCATGGGCTCGTGGAACAACTACGTCTGGCCACTCTATGTCGCCACCTCCCCCGACATGCAGACCCTGCCCGTCGGCCTGACCTCCTTCTCCCAGCGCTACGTCACCGAATATGGCAAGCTGATGGCCGGGACCGCCCTGGCCGCTATCCCCGTGCTCGTCGCCTACCTGCTGGCCCAGCGCTACCTCGAGCAGGGCATCGCGCTCACCGGCATGAAGGAGTGAGGGGCCATCGGTGGCGGGCAAAAACGACCGAACGGCTACCGGCGCTCTGCGCCCATACGAGGAGTACCCTGAGATGTTTGCCAGACCCCGCAGCTTCCTGGCCTGCCTGGCCGTGCTGACCCTGCTTATGAGCGCCTCGAGCCAATCCCCCAAGACCTTCGTCAACCCCCTCCTCCCCAGCGGCCCCGACCCCTTCATCACCTTCTTCGGCGGCAACTACTACCTCACCTACACCACCGGCGTCGACGTCCGTATCCGCAAGGCCCGGAGCTTAGCTACGTTGGGCCAGGCACCCGAGCAGGTCGTGTGGGCCGACTTTGAGCCCGAGCGCTGCTGCCACGTGTGGGCCCCCGAGTTCCACCGGCTCAAGAACCTCCAGGGCCAGTACCGCTGGTACCTCTACTACACCGCCGGGCCCTCGGAGTGCTGTGCCCAGCAGCGCATGCACGTGCTCGAGTCGGCTGCCGACGACCCCATGGGTCCCTACAGCTACAAAGCCCGCCTCTTCGACGCGCAGAACGACTTCTGGGCCATCGACCCCACCGTGCTCGAGAACGGCGGAAAGCTCTACGTGATCTACAGCGGCACCCCCTTCGACCTGATGCCCGGCGAGAAGCCGCAGAACCTCTACATCGCCCCCCTCTCCAACCCCTGGACCCTCTCCGGGCCCCGTGTCGAGATCTCCATCCCCGACCAGCCCTGGGAGATCTACGGCGCGGCGGTCAACGAGGGCCCGGCCGTCGTCAAGCGCAACAACAAGATCTACCTGGCCTACTCGGGCTCGGGCTGCTGGACCGACAACTACGCGGTGGGGGTGCTGGTGGCCTCGCAAAGTGCCGACCTGCTCCAGCCGAAGTCCTGGCAGAAGATGCCCAGGCCCTTCCTCACCCGCAACGACCGGGGCCAGGTCTTCGGCCCTGGCCACAACAGCTTTTTCAAGTCCCCCGACGGCAAGGAGGACTGGATCATGTACCACGCCAACCCCGGCCCCGACTTAGGCTGCAAAGACCAGCGCAGCCCCCGCGCGCAGAAGATCACCTGGGGCCCCGACGGCCTGCCCCGGGTGGCACCCCCCAGCGTCGGCCCCAGCCCCCTGCCCTCGGGCGACTCCGGCCGGTGAGGGGCCCCTCAGTCTCGACCAAAAGCTCGACTACTGGGCCCGGCCCACAGCGGCGAACGCTTCTAGCTGTACTACGCTGTACTACGGTGACAAAGGTCACGCCTCACGCGGGGAGGAGTGGTAGGCGATAAACTTTGAGCCGTCAGCGGTCAGCTTTCTGTCCTCAGCGATAGGCCTGTGGCTCTTGGTGAACCCCACCCTCTCCGGCGTCGAAGGTCGAGAGCGCTTGGCGTACGATGCAAGACGTACGCCCCTTTAGCGCAACAGCCGCACCGCGTCCAGGATGGCCTTGGTTTCGATCTCACCCCGGCCCATCTCGGTCTGGCACTCCCGCAGGTACTCCTCGAGCACCACCTCCCCGATGCCCTCCAGCGCCCCGCGGATCCCGGAGAGCAGGGTCAGCACCTCGTGGCAGGACCGCTCTTCCTCGACCATGCGCTGCAAGCCGCGCACCTGGCCCTCGAGGCGGCGCAGGCGATGGAGGATCTTCTGGCGCTCAACACTGGGCTGGCTCATGGATGACTCCTCAAAGCGCTCTATACCGCAGCCCCCACGCCCGCCGCCTTGAGGGTGGCCTCGAGGAAGACCCGCTCGGGCTGACCGCCCAGCACGCGCTGCTGGGTGAGGCCTTGAATGATGGTGTCGGGCACGCCGGAAATCTTGTAGCGGCTGGAGAGCAGCGGGAACTCGCTGGCTTCGATCCCCTCAGCCACGATGTTGGGGTTGTGGTAGGCGAACTTGAAGGCCGCCATCACCGCGCGGGGGCAGTAGGGGCAGGTGGGGGTCACGAAGCTCTGCATCCGCACCGGCTCGGTGACCTTCGCCAGCTCCTGCCGGGCGGCCTCGGGGAGCTTGCTCTCACCCGTGCCCAGCATCAAAAGGGTCTCGAGCAGCGTGGAAAACTCGTACCCGCTGGGGATGCCCACGAAGCGGATGTTGCTCCGCTGCGAACCCGCCTCGCGCAGCAGGGTGGTGGGGGCGTGGGTCAGGCCCAGAGCCTGGGCCTCGGGATCGCTGAGGGGTTTTTCGATCACCGCGATCTTGTCGCTCAAGCTGGCGATCTCCTTCAGCAGCTCCACGGTTTCCTGCTGCAAGCCAGGCTCATCCTGACCGGGCAGCACCAGCGCGCTCTTGGTGAAGACTACCAGCTCGATAGGCTGGGTGATGGGTTGTAGAATCTCCTTGACCTGCGCCTGGATCTTTTCATCTAAAAGGCTCATCCTGTCTCCTATTCCCCTCTAGGGTCGGTATACCCCCTGGGGCTATTTTACAGTATATCCCCTATGGGTAGGAGGTTCCAGTCAGGAGGCACAATGTTCTTCCGGCGGGTTTCGCCAAGGCTCAGAGCGTCTTAAAGCTCTCGAAGGGCTCCCGGCAGGCGTTGCAGACGTAAATGCTCTTGCACAGCGTGGGACCGAAGGTGTTCTTCACCGTCGTGTCGAGTGAGCCACAGCGCGGGCAGCGTACGGGCTCGAGTTCGAGCTCGATCAGCCCCATCTTGCCCGTTGGGCGCGGTGGGGCGATGCCGTAGCGCTCGAGCTTGGCCCTGGCCTCCGGGGCGATGCAGTCGGTGGACCAAGGTGGGAAGAGCACGGTCCTGACCTCTACTTCGGCGAAGCCCAGCCCCCGCACGGCCTGCTCGAGGCCCTCCCGGATCACGTGCAGTGCCGGGCAACCCGAGAAGGTGGGGGTCATGATCACGACCGCCTTCCCCCCTTCCACCCGCACGTCCCGCACGATCCCCATCTCCACCACGTTGACGACGGGGATCTCGGGGTCGGGCAGCTGTGCGAGGGCCTGCCAGACTTGATCGGCGCTGGGAAGAGGGGTCATGGGAACCTCGAGGGGACGGGGGAAGAGGGTGAAAAGGCTAAAAGGGGAAAAGGGAAAGAGCCGGGCGATTGCTTTGGCTTCGCGCTTTTCACCTTTTTCTCCCCCCTCACCACACCTTCGCTTCCGCGTCCCAGCGAGCGGTGGACTGCATCTCGGCCAGCAGCGACCAAAGGTGCTCGGTGTGCATCTGGCGCGAGGTGGGCTGGTAGCCGGGCTGCAGGGGGAGCTTCAGGCCCGAACCCTGGAGGTGCTGGGTGGTGCTAGCGAGCCAAGCCTCCTTGATCCCGGCGAGGTCGGGCACGATGCCCTCCCCCACCAGTACCCCTTCGCCCTCCAGCGGCACGAAGAGTTGCTGGGCATAGCCCCACTGCGCATCCAAAGCCGCCTGCATGCGCCGGTTCGACTCCTCGGTGCCCAGTCCCAGCCGCTCGACCCAGGCCCGGGTGTGCTGCAAGTGGAAACGCTCCTCGCGCAGGGCCTTGGCCGCCACCTCGGCCAGGGGTTGGTAGGTGCTGTCCTTCGCCGCCGAGAGCCACAGCGTCTCGTAGGCGTCAAAGAGGTACTGCCTGAGCAAGGTGAAGGCCCAGTCCCCCTTGGGCAATTCCACCAGTTCGCAGTTGTGAAACTCCGTGGCCTCGCGGAAGAAGGCCAGCCGGTCGGGGTCCGAGCCGTCGAGGGCCGAGCGCAGGCCGTACCACAGCGCAGCGTGTCCCAACTCGTCCTGGGCGATGTTGGCCAGGGCAATGTCCTCCTCGAGGATGGGCCCGTGTCCCACCCACTCGCTATTGCGGTGAGCCAGGATCAGTTCGTCATCGGCCAGGGCGGTGAGCTTGGCAATGAGGGCCTGTTTTAGCTGCTCATTCATCGTCATCCCCCTGCGTGCGCTTGTGCTTGCCAGGGTGCGCCCCCACCAGCCCGTAGTACGACTGCTGCTTGTAGGTCTTGTCCTTGGCCGGGGCGAACCAGCTCTCGACGGTTTCGGGGCTGTCCTCGCTCTTGGTCACGCTCGAGGCGGGCACCACCCACCACGCCATGGCAGGGGCGTCGGTAAAGCGCTCCATGGCCAGCTTTAGCGCCTCCTCGGGGGAGGTGGCCTCGAGCTCGCCCACGTAATCCACGAAGGTCATCGAGCGTTTGTGGGAGGTCTTACGGAAGACGTAGTAGGTCGAGGGTTTAGGGTCGGAGGTCGAAGGTTTCAGCTCCTGACCCTCGGCGAGTTCCTCCTTCGTCACCGAGAAGATCGCCGAGGCGGGTGCGACCCACATGCTCACCGCCTGGGGCCGGCGGGCGAAGACGTTGCGCGCGGTGAGCAGGGCGTGAAAGGGGTCGGCGGCGTGCACCGAGCCCACCGCCTGGTGGGGCTTGGAAGGGGTGTCCTGCTTGAAGACTTCCCAGCGGGGCCACTGCGTGTCCATAAAACCCCTTAAACCGCGACCGCGGTTTGCTGCTTCCTCGCCGCGTAGGCCGCCAGCGCCTCGCGCACCCAGGCCCCCTCGTCGTGGGCACGGCGCCGGGCCTCGAGGCGCTGCTTGTTCATGGGGCCGTTGCCATTCACCACCGCCCAGAACTCGTCCCAGTTGATGGGGCCGTGAATCCAGTTGCCCGTGGCCTCGTCGTAGCGCAACTCGGGGTCGGGGAGGGTGAGGCCGGCCTCGAGGATCTCGGGCGCGTGCTCGTTGATGAACTCCTGCCGCACCTGGTCGTTGGTCTTGGTCTTGATGCCCCAGCGCACCAGCGTGGGGGTGTTGGGCGAGTCGGAGTCGTGGGGGCCCAGCATCATCAGGGCCGGCCACCACCAGCGGTTGATGGCGTCCTGGGCCATGGCGCGCTGCTTGGGCGTGCCCTTGGCGTAGAGGATCACCATCTCCTTGCCCTGCTTGTGGTGGAAGGTCTCCTCGGCGCAGATGCGCACCATCGCGCGGCTATAAGGCCCGTAAGAGCACTGGGCCAGCATGGTCTGGTTCTTGATGGCCGCCCCGTCCACCAGCCAGCCGATGGTGCCGATGTCGGCCCAGGTGAGGGTGGGGTAGTTGAAGATGGAGGAGTACTTGGCCTTGCCCGAGAGCAGCGCCTCGAGCATCTCCTCCCGCGTGACGCCTAGCGTCTCGGCGGCGTGGTAGAGGTACTGCCCGTGCCCGGCCTCGTCCTGCACCTTGGCGATGAGGATCATCTTGCGCTTGAGGCTGGGCGCCCGGGTGATCCAGGCCCCTTCCGGCAGCATCCCCACCACCTCGCTGTGGGCGTGCTGCGAGATCATGCGCACGAGCTGGCGGCGGTACTCCTCGGGCATCCAGTCGCCCGGCTCGATCTTCTCCCCGCGGGCGATGCGGGCCTCAAACTCGGCTAAGCGCTCGCCATAATCGGGGTCCGTGGGTTTTCCGAACTTTCCAGGCATGGGCCTACCTCCCAAACTAACGCTCGTTAGGTTAAGAGTATAGGGGGCAAAGGCCCCGCGATCAAGAATCCGGTCCCGTGCGATTTGGACTCGAGTTCAAGAATCAGTTGCCAGCCACGCCTGCGTCGGCGTAAATCTCTTCCAGGCTCAGCTTCAAGCCCAGGCAGGGCAGCTCGAGTTCTCCGCTTCCTTCCAGCGTTTCATAGCGCCAGGTCTCGTCCTCGAGCCTCCGATATATCTCCACCAGCTTCCGGTCGTACGAGACGAGGATATAGGCTTTTAGGCTAGGAATTTTGCGGTAATTGTGTAGCTTCTCCCCCCGGTCAATGTCTGCGGTGCTTTCCGACAGCACCTCCACGATGAAGCAAGGGAGGCGTTTGTAGTGTGAGCCGTCGTTGCTCTCCTCGCAGGTCACGAACACGTCAGGGTAATAGGTGGGGCCGTGCGGGGTTTGCAGCAGCATGTTCTCCATATATACAAAACAACCCGAAGCCCTAGCCGCAGCTCTAACCTGGGTAGCGATGTTCAAGCTGATCGTGGCGTGGTAATCCGTACCGCCCGCCATTGCAAACAAGTAGCCGTCCACGAACTCGTGCCGTACCGGGGAGCGGGCCTCGAGTTCCAGATACCCCTCGAAGGTGGTTTTTCCCACGGGCTCAGGGCGGGGCATGGCCTTAGTATAGCCGCCGTACGCTCCCAGAGCGGCTCGAGCAGAACCTTCCCGGCACCCCTTAGACGAAGTGGAGCGCCGCCTAGAGCCATATGCCGCGGGAGCAAATCCGCTGGAGGGCAGTTAGGCCCCCAGGGCCTGCTTCAGCTCCATCAGCACGGCCCGCAACTCCCGCACCTCGGCCTCGAGCGCCTCCACCCTGGCCTCGAGCTCGCTCCTCTCCTCCACCCGCACCACCGGGGTGGGGGTTCCCGAGAGCAGGTGGGCGTAGCGGGGCTCGCGCTCGCCGCTCTGGCGCTCGAGGCGGGTCACTAAGGGGTTGGGGGTGAGGTTCATCAGCAAGCGGAGGACCTCCTCGACCTCCTGGGTCGAGGCGAACTTGTGCATGGACTCGCTGCGCGCCCTGAGTTCGCCCACCGTCTGGGGGCCGCGCAACATCAGCACCGCCAGCACCGCCAGGGCGGGGGGCTCGAGCTTGAACTCGCGGTCGAGAAACTGGCGGTACTTGGGGGCGCGGGCGCCGTACTCCTTGACCAAGGCAGCCAAGCGCTTGATCTGCAGGGTATCGAGGGCTTCTTGTACCTCGGCTTCGCTGAGGCTGGTGACGGGGTTGCGGCCTTGCTTCTGGTTGGCGCCCAGCCGCACGGCGTTGAGGGTCATGGGGTAGTACTCAGGGGTGGCGAGTTGCTTCTCGATGAGCGTTCCCAGGATGCGCACCTCGGTTTCGTTGAGGAGTTCCACGGCCGGATTGTATCGCAGGGGCGACGGCGACGGGCTTGCGTGCTGCGAAGCCTGCGGGGCGATGAACCGAGTACATAGCCCGGCCGGCGGGTCGTTTGTGGCAGCTCGAGTGGGGCAAGCTGTCTAGAATTTGCCCATCGCCGCAAGCCCTAGGAGGTCGCATGTCGGTTCAAAAGCTCATCGATACGGTTCAGGAAGCCGCCCGAACCTCACAAAGCATCAACGTCTACGTCGTCGGCTCAATGGGTAAGGACTACCGCTCAGGCTTTCTCACCCTTTACCGGGGGGAGCTGGTCCAGTTCGCCCTGCACGACAAAGGGGGCCGGGCCGCCTTGGCGTACCTGCCCAACTACGAGATCAAGGAGGTCATGACCTCGCCGGTGCAGGGCACCCCTGGCCGCGACGTCGACGTGCCCAGCGTGAAGGAACTGCTCGAGGCCATCGCTAAGTCGCGCTGGGTGCACAACCCTTAACCTGCAACGGCGAAGCCTGAGCTGCCGAGGGCGGGCCGAGGCTCGAGGTAGCGCCAGGGGCCTGGCGGTCTATCGGGGCTGCCCCTATGGGGCCCAATTGCCTTGGGGATCGGGGTTCTCTAGCTGCCACCGGCGCTTGTCTAAAGCGGCTTGGGGTGCTAAACTTGGCTTTAGCGGTTCTCCCTGGTCATTCGGGGTGGGTTTCGGGCCCACCCCTTCTTCTTGGGGGAAGTGGAATCTCAGGTCCATAGCCATCGGAGAAAGGAGGGGTCTCCAAACTGAGCGCACAGGTCTTGAGGCTCGGATTGGGGGTTTGAACCGTGGATTGGCAGCAACTGGCCCAAGAGGTGTTGGAGCGCCTGGGATATGATGTGCTGGAGGCCAGCCTCAAGTCGGCAGGCCGGAGTCGGGTGTTTTTGGTGCGCCTCGAGCGCAAGGACGAGCGCCCGGTGAGCGTGGCCGACCTCGAGCGCGCCAGCCACGTCCTGAGCGACGAACTTGACCGCCGGGAGCTGATCGAGGGAGCCTATCGCCTGGAGGTCGAGTCTCCCGGCCCCGAGCGCCCTCTCTTCACCGCCCGCCACTTCGAGCGCTTCATGGGGCTCAAGGTCAGGGTCAAAAGCCAGCAGGGCAACTTCACCGCCCGCATCCAGGGGGTTCGGCAGGGCCGGGTGGACTTCGCCCTCGACTCCGGCGAGGTCAGAAGCCTCGAGCTCGGCAGCTTCAAGGCCAATCTGGCCGAGTGGCCGGATACACCGAGGTGATGAAGTCGTACGGCGTAGGACACAGGACTAAAGCAAGGAGGCACAGTGAACCGAGAATTCGTAGAAGCCCTAACCCAGGTAGCGGTCGAGCGCGGCGTGAGCGTCGACGAGCTGATCGCGGCCTTCGAGTATGCCCTGCGGCAGGCTTACCTGCGTCAGCGGGGCTACAAGCCAAAAGACGTGGAGGAGGGCCTAGGCCCCGTAGTGGAGGTGAACCTCGACCCCCAGAGCGGGGAGTTGGAGGTGCTCGAGATCCGCACGGTGGTGGAGAAGGTGGAAAACCCCGATCGTGAGATCTCTCTCGCCGACGCCCTCACCTACGATCCCGAGGTGCAGGTGGGCGAGGAGATGGAGTTTCCCGTCGACCGTGAGGAGTTCACCCGCATCGCCGTGCTGGCCGCCAAGCAGGTGCTGACCCAGCGCCTTAAGGAAGCCGAGCGCAACCGGGTTCACGAGGAGTACAAGGACAAGGAGGGTGAGGTCATCACCGGAACCGTGGCTCGGGTGGATAACCGGGGCAGCGTGTACGTGGACTTAGGCCGTGGCGAGGCCCTGATGCCCATCAAGGAGCAGATCCCCACCGAGCGCTACCATCCGGGCAATCGGATCAAGGTCTACCTCAAGCAGGTGCAGCGCAGCTCCAAGGGGGCCAGCCTGATCGTCAGCCGGGCCAGCGAGGAGTTGCTGCGCTACCTGCTGCGCCAGGAGGTGCCCGAGATCGCCGAGGGCATCGTGGAGGTCAAGGCCATCGCCCGCGAGCCCGGAAGCCGCTCCAAGGTGGCCGTGATGAGCCACAATCCCAACGTAGACCCCATCGGGGCCTGCATCGGGCACAAGGGCCAGCGCATCCAGGCCGTGAGCTCGGAGCTGGGCCGCGAGCGGGTGGACATCATCCAGTGGTCGCCCAACGTGCGCGAGTTCATCCGCAACGCCCTCTCCCCCGCCCAGGTAGGCAACATCGAGGTGGACCTCGAGGGCAAGCGGGCGCGGGTGGTGGTCTCGAAGGACCAGCACTCCCTGGCCATCGGCAAGGCCGGGCAGAACGTGCGCCTGGCCAGCAAGCTCACCGGCTTCGAGATCGACTTCGAAGAGGCCGAGGAGGTCACCGACCTCGACGCGGCCATGCTGCGCGCGAGCGAGAAGGAAGGGAAAGAGCGCGTCAGCCAGGAGGCCAAGAGCCGCTTCGAGAGCCTATTCGCCGACTCGGACGAGTAAAATGCCCAGCGCCAAACGCCGAATGCCGGAAGTTATAGGGGTGTACGTCCTACGACATACGCCAGGTGGTTTCTGGCGCTTGGCGTTTGGCAGCTTTTAGATCGACGGGGTGCAGCATGAAACCCAAGCATATCCCCGAGCGCATGTGCGTAGCCTGCCGTAGGCGCAGGCCCAAGCGGGAGCTGCTTCGCATCGTGCTCACTGCCGAAGGCCCGGTGATCGATCCTACTGGCAAGAAGCCCGGGCGCGGCGCTTACGTGTGTCCCGACCAAGCCGAGTGTTGGGCCGAGAAAAAGCTGCGGCGCTTCGCCGGAGCCAAGGCCGCTGCGCTCTCCCAGGCGCTTTTAGCGCTGCTGGGCCCCGCCGCATCCGAGAAAACCTCGAGCTAAGCACCCTTGTTGGAGGTGTCAATGGCCAAAGTACGCATTTACCAACTCGCCAAAGAGTTGGGCATGAGCAACGAGGAACTGTTGGAAATTCTCGACAGCATGGGGGTGGAGTATAAGTCCCACGCCTCGACCCTCGAGGACGAGACCGCCGCGGCGGTCAAGGAACTCATCGGTGAGCAGCGCCTCGCCGAGGAAGCCAGAAAAGCCGAGGAAGCCAGGAAGGCCATCCCCCACCGCGCACCGGTGGTGGTGATCATGGGCCACGTGGACCACGGCAAAACCAGCCTGCTCGACTACCTGCGCAAAAGCCGCATCGCCGAGAAGGAAGCGGGCGGCATCACCCAGCACGTGGGGGCCTTCGAGGTCAAGACCAAGGGGGGGACCGTGGTCTTCATCGACACCCCCGGCCACGAGGCCTTCACCAGCATCCGCGAGCGCGGGGCCAGGGTAGCCGACATCGCCGTCATCGTGGTGGCCGCCGACGACGGGGTGATGCCCCAGACCCGCGAGGCCATCGCCCACGCCAAAGCCGCCGGGGCCAAGCTCATCTTCGCGGCCAACAAGATGGACCTGCCCCAGGCCAGCCTCGATAAGGTCTACCAGGGCCTGATGAAGGAGGGCATCGTGCCCGTGGCCTACGGCGGCGACGCCGAGGTGTTGCCCATCTCGGCCAAGACCGGGCAGGGTGTGCAGGATCTGCTGGAGACCATCCTCATCACCGCCGAGCTCGAGGACCTACGGGCCGATCCCAACGCCGAAGCGGCGGGGGTGGTGCTCGAGTCGCGCATCGATAAGCAGGCCGGGGTGCTCGCCAGCCTGCTGGTGCAGCAGGGCACCCTCAAGGTGGGCGACTACGTGGTGGCCGGGGAGCACTGGGGCAAGATCCGGGCCATGACCGACTCCGAAGGGGTGCGGCGCAACCAGACCGGCCCCTCCACCGCCGTGCAGGTGTTGGGCTTCTCCGAACCGCCCTCGGCGGGGACTGCCTTCGAGTGGGTGCCCGACCAGGTCGCCGCCAAAGAGATCACCGAGGAGCGGCGGCTGGAGCGCGAAGCCCGCGCCGCCGCCCCCGAGGTGGGTCGCCCGCGCAACATCGCCGACCTGCTGCGCCAGATGCAGGGCAGCGAGCAGAAGGAGATCAACCTCATCCTGCGCGCCGACACCCAGGGCTCGCTCGAGGCCATCCAGCAGATCCTCTCCCGTGAGCAGAGCGAAGAGGTGAAGATCAACCTGCTGCTCGCGGCGGTGGGAGCTCCCTCCGAATCGGACGTGCTGCTGGCCTCGACCGCCCACGGCGCGATCCTCTCCTTCGGCGTGACCCCGGCGGGCTCGGTGAAGAAGATGGCCGAGCAGAAGGGTGTACCGCTGCAGAGCTTCCGTATCATCTACGAGCTTATCGATGAGGTGCGCAAGATGGTGCGGGGGCAGAGAGAGCCGGTATACAAGGAGGAAATCCTGGGTCAGGCCGAGGTTCGCGCGGTGTTCAAGCTCTCCAGCGGGGTGGTGGCGGGCTGCATGGTCACCAGCGGCAAGATCACCCGCAACGCCGACATAAGGGTGTTGCGCAAGAAGCAGGAGATCTGGAAGGGCAAGATCCACAGCCTCAAGCGCCTCAAGGACGACGTACGCGAGGTGGCGCAGGGCTTCGAGTGCGGCATCTTGCTGGAAGGCTTCAGCGACTTCCAGGAAGGCGACGTGCTCGAGGCCAGCCAGCAGGTCGAGGTAGTGCAGGAGTGAGGCTCGCGCGAGGCGCGGTCAACGCAGGGATTCGGTAAGATTGACGAGCATGGGCAGGAGCTGGATCAGCTGGGTGGTCCTGGGGGTTCTCCTCCTGGGCCCTGACCCCCTGATCCTGCTCACGCCTCCCACCAAGGCCATCCAGGTGGGCTGGTCGAGCAACCCTGGCCCGCAATTCCAGGAGAAGACCAGCCCTCAAGGCTGGCTGGGCTGGCTGCCTTTCGTGCTGAGCCGTGGTGAGGGCTTCCGGCTGGCCCGGCTGTACCCGGGTTCCCCCCGGCCACGCCCCTCCCGCCCCCGCGCTCGAGGACGGCTGTTCCTGCTCTACAGGCGCTTGCAGCTCGAGGGCTGCCAAAGCCAGGTCCCCGGCATTCAGGAAGCCCTCGTCAGACACCCGACCCAATTCGCGTCACCGACGCTCTTAAAGGAGTACTGAAGCATGCGACCCCAACCCATGCGGCCCGGCTACAGGCCGCGCAACCCCACCCCGCAGGCCAACCCCCTGTGGACCGGAATGTTTTTGCTGCTGGTGCTGATCGCCGCTGTCATCGGCATCTGGAAACCCTGGGTTCCCGCCAGTGAGCCCCGCATCAATCTGGGCCTCGACCTCCAGGGCGGTCTGCGCATCACCCTCAAGACCGAGACCCCCAATCCCACCAAGGAAGATCTCGACACCGCCCGCACCGTGCTGGAGAACCGCGTCAACGCGCTGGGCGTGGCCGAGCCGCTGGTGGCGGTGCAGGGCAACGACCGCGTGGTGCTCGAGCTGCCCGGTCTCAAGCAGAGCGACCAGGAGAAGGCCATCCGGCTCATCGGCCAGACCGCCAAGCTCGAGTTCCGCCTCGTCAACCAGGGCGCCAGCGGCACCACCGTAGCCGAGATCAACGAGCAGCTCCGCAACAACCCCAGCCTCAAGCGCGAGGAGCTGGAGAAGAACCTCATCAAGCTCAGCGACCTCGGCCCAGCGCTGCTTTCGGGCTCCGACCTCGCCAGTGCCCGCGCCAGCTTCGAGCCCGGCTCAGGCCGACCGGTGGTCGAACTCTCCTTCAAGCCCGAAGGAGCCAGCAAATTCGCCGACATCACCCGCCAGAACGTAGGGCGGCGGCTGGCCATCGTGCTCGACGACAAGGTCTACACCGCACCCAACATCAACCAGGCCATCACCGGCGGCAACGCCGTCATCACCGGGCTCTCCGGGCTCGAGGAGGCCTCCGACATCGCGCTGGTGCTGCGCTCGGGCGCACTGCCGGTCAAGCTCAACATCGCCGAGACCCGCGCCATCGGGCCCACGCTGGGCCAGGACGCCATCGCCTCGGGCATCCGCGCGGCCATCGTAGGCACGGTGCTCATCTTCGTGCTGCTGTTTGCCTACTACGGCCTGTGGATGGGTTTGGTGGCCGCGCTGGGCCTGCTCTACACCTCCTTGCTGATCCTGGCCATCTTCACCAGCCTGGGCGTGACCCTCACCCTGCCGGGCATCGCCGCGCTGATCATGACGCTGGGCGCCGCCGTGGACGGCAACGTGCTCTCCTTCGAGCGCATCAAGGAGGAGCTGAAGAGCGGTAAGCGCTTCCGCCAGGCCATTCCGGGGGGCTTCTCGCACTCCATCGTCACCATCCTCGACGTCAACATCTGCCACCTGCTGGCGGCAGCGGCGCTCTACCAGTACTCCACCGGCCCCGTCAAAGGCTTCGCGGTCTCGCTGGCGGTGGGGGTGGTGGCCTCGGTGTTCTCCAACCTGGTCTTCGGTCGCTTCTTGCTCGAGCGCATCGCCGCCATCCGCGAGGTGCGCCCTCCGTACTGGCTGTGGGGCACCAAGATCGACTTCATGAAACCCGCCCGCTACGTAACGCTGGCGAGCCTGATCCTGGCGGCGCTGGCTGGAGGGGTGGTGCTGACCAAGGGCTTCAACTTCGGCATCGACTTCACGGGGGGTACCGCCTTCACCATTCGGGTTCCCCAGAGCGTGAACTCCGAGCAGATTCGCTCCTTCCTCGACTCCACCGGCATCGCGGGGGCAGGCGGGGCCGAGGCCATCGTCACCAGCGTCTCCTCCAGCAGCGGCAAGGAGTTCTCGGTGCGGGTCAAGCAGCTCAGCGAGCAGAACCGCATCGCGCTCGAGCAGGCCTTCACCCAGAAGCTCCAGGCCCAGGTGCTCCAGTCGGAGACGGTGGGCCCGGCCATCGGCTCGGAGTTGCGCCGCAACACCATCTGGGCGGTGCTGGTGGGGCTTGGCCTGATCCTGATCTACGTGGCCATCCGCTTCGACTGGGTCTTCGGGGTGGCCAGCCTCATCGCCGTGGGCCACGACATCGCCATCGTGGCCGGGATGTACAGCCTCCTCGGGCTCGAGTTCACCATCCCCACGGTCGCGGCCTTGCTGACCATCATCGGTTTCTCGCTCAACGACTCGGTGATCATCTCCGACCGCATCCGCGAGAACCTCAAGCTCATGCGCGGGGTCAGCTACTACCAGATCGTCAACGCCTCCATCAACCAGACCCTCTCGCGCACCATCATGACCGCGCTCACCACCATGCTGCCCATCCTGGCGCTGCTCTTCCTGGGCGGTCCGGTGCTGCGCGACTTCTCGCTGGCGATCACGGTGGGCTTCGTGGTGGGCACCTACTCCTCGATCTACGTGGTCTCGGCGCTGGTGGTGTGGTACAAGAGCCGCGAGGCGGCCCGGCGCAAAACGGCTAAAGCCTAGCGTCGTCGCCGGCGGATAGCCAGGAGGCGCCGAGGGCCGGTGGCTCACGGCCATCGGTCTTCGGCGCCCGGCGTATTGCCCTTTGCATCCTGGCCCCCTTCCTCTTCACCCCTCAACGGGTATCCTCAGGTTCATGGAGGTCTTGGCCCTGGTCTATCGCAACCTGCGCGCGCGACCTGTGCGCAGCCTGCTGACGCTGCTGGGCATCGTGGTGGCGACGGCCAGCATGGTGCTGTTCATGTCCTTCGGTGAGGGTTTGCGCAGGGCGCTGGGGAGCGAGCTTGCCAGCGTGGGTCCTGCGCTTTTGGTTCTGCCCGAGGGGGTGGAAGCACTCGGCGCGGGTTACCCCGAGCTGCCGCCTGAGGTGGCGCACAAGCTCGAGGCCATCGCGCAGGAGGTGGGAATCACCAAGATCATTCCCATTACGGTCTTCGTACGCGGCGGCTTTGACCCCACCAGCAGCTTCGCCTTTCAGGGCCTGCCCCAGGGGGTCAGCCCCAAAGACATCTACCCCAACCTGAAAGTCGCTAAGGGCGTGTTGCTGCCGGGGGCCAGGGGAGCGGTGGTGGGCGGGACCATCGCCCAGCGCAACAACCTCAGCCTGGGCAAGACGCTGCGCCTCTCACCGCAGGTCTCGCTCGAGGTGGTGGGGGTACTCGAGCGAACCGGAGGTATCGCCGACAGCGTCATCTACGTGCCCGTCGAGGCCGTTCGCGCGGTGCTGGGCACGAAGAACTACACCTCCATCCTGCTCTCCATCCGCGACGACCGGCGCGCCGAAGCGGTCGCCAGGGCCATCGAAGCCCGCATTCCGGGCATCGACGTCCAGACCTCGGGCGACGTGCTGCGCTTCGCCGAGCGGGCGGTGCGCATCAGCGACCTGGTGCGCTTCGGCATCAGCCTGGTGGCCCTCACTGTGGGGGGGCTGCTGGTGGCCAACACGGTGATGATGTCGGTCTACGAGCGCATCCGCGAGTTCGGGCTGATGCGGGCCATCGGGGCCAGGCAGGGCTTCGTCTTCGGGCTGGTGCTGCTGGAAGCCTTGCTGCTGGGGCTGGGCGGGGGCCTGTTGGGGCTAGCGCTGGGGCAGTTAGCCTCCTTCGCCGTCAACTGGTACACCGTGAGGGAGGTGGGGCTGGCCCTTTCCGCGGTCACGCCACGCCTGGCCCTCTTCGCTTTGCTGGTGGCGCTGGCGCTGGGTCTGCTGGCCGGGGCGCTACCCGCCCGCACCGCCAGCCGGATTCCGGTGGTCGAGGCCTTGGGCAGGGTATAGGGAGATCGCCGTGCTCGAGGCCATCCACTTGACCAAGCGCTTTCACCAGGGCGACATCGACGTGACCGCCATAGACCGCTTCAGCTACCGCTTTAACGCAGGCGTCACCGCCATCGTGGGGCCTTCGGGCTCGGGCAAGACCACCTTGCTCAACCTGCTGGCTGGCTTCGACACCCCCACCGAGGGCGAGGTGCGGGTGCAGGAGGGAGAGAAGGCCGTGGTGTTGTCGCGGCTGGATGAGGGCTCGAGGGCCGGGCTGCGCCTGCGGCTGATGGGCTTCGTGTTCCAGCAGTGGAACCTCATCCCCACCCTCACCGCGCTCGAGAACGTGGCCTTCCCCATGCTGCTGGCCGGGCACGGGCGTAAAGAGCGTCAGGAGCGTGCCGCCTTCCTGCTGGCGCAGGTGGGGCTGGAAAAGCGCCTCAAGCACCTGCCCCACCGGCTGTCGGGAGGCGAGCAGCAACGCGTAGCCATCGCCCGCGCGCTGGCCTTAGACCCCCCCATCCTCTTCGCCGACGAACCCACCGGCAACCTCGACTCGGCCTCGGGGGAGCGGGTGATGGAGCTGATCTACTCTCAAGCCCGCAAGGGGCGCACCATCATCGTGGTGACCCACAACCTCGAGCTCGCCCGCCGGGCCGACCGCATCCTGCGCCTGCGCGATGGCCGGCTGCTGGAAGAGGTGGTTCAGTAGAAATTAGCCGTCGGTACTTGGGTCAGCGATACCTCGCCGTATCCCGCAGGTGCCCCTCGAAGGTGGTGTTGACGAACAGGCGGCCTTGGGCGTGGAGGAAGTAGAGGTACTTCCGACCCCGCTCGTCGGTGCGCCGGGGGTTGAGGACGGCCTCGAGCGCGTCGAGACCGGGATTGCCGATGGCGGTGGGCGGCAGGCCGCGGCGGGCGTAGGTGTTGTAGGGGGTGTCCGCGGCGAAGTCGCCCGCGCTGCGGTCGAGCTCGGGTAAGCGCTTGCCCAGGCCGTAGGCCACGGTGGGGTCGGCCTGCAGGGGCATGCCGACGTCGAGGCGGTTGAGGAAGATTCCGGCGATGATGGGCCGCTCGCCAGCGTCAGCCGCCTCGGCCTGCACGATGGAAGCCAGTGTCACCCAGTCCTGGACGGAGAGGCCGAGCGCTCGGAGCTTCTCCAGCCGCTCGGGGGTGAACTCCTGGGCCATGCGCCGGGTCATGGCCTGTACGATCTCCTCGGGGCGGGCGTCGAGGGCGAAGGTGTAGGTGGCGGGGAAAAGGAAGCCCTCCAGGGTAGGCCCCTTGGCCTCGGGGGGACGCAAGCTGGCCGGGGGGTTCTGCACGAGCTCGAGGAAGCCCGGTCCATCGAGGTTGTTCTCGGAGAGGCGCTCGGCCATGTCCACCGCGCGCCAGCCCTCGGGGAAGGTGATGCTCACGCTCAAGGGGCGCGACTTGTCGGTGAGGGAGAGGGCGATGGCGCGCAGGCCTCGGCCCTCGAGGCGGTAGAAGCCGGGCTTGAGGTCCTTGTCGCGGCCCGAGAAGCGCAGGTAGAGCGCGAAGACCCCCGACGAGCGGATCAGTCCGGCCCGCTCGAGGATCTCTCCCACGGCAGCGGCCCCAACACCCCTGGGGATGCGCACCTGGGCGCTTTTGCCGGTGGGGCCGAAGAGGTAGAGGATGTAACCCAGCAACCCCACCAGCAGCACGAACATCGCCAGCACCAGCCGCAACAGCCAGGGGGTGCTGCGCGGGCGCGGCTCGAGGGGCGGGGCGGGCAATTCCCAGGCGGGGGTGCGCTCAGGGGCCCCGGTCTCGGAGGGGTTGGAAGGGGGTTGATTCTCGTTCATGCGGGCTTGCTCGATAGGTACGACTCCAGTAGGGCGATGGCGGCGGCCTCGTCGAGCTTGCCCTTTTCCTGGCGTATCCGCCTGGGAGCACTCCGCAAGCGGCTCTGCCCCAGCTTGGTGGTGAAGCGCTCGTCGAGCAACTCGACCACGAAACCCGCTTTGCGCAAGGCTTCTACCAGCCCCATCACCCGCTCGGCCTGGGCGCTCATCCCACCGTCGCTGCGCAGCGGCAGCCCCACCACGAAGCGCTCGAGGCCCTCGCGCCGAGCGAACTGCCGCAGGGCCTCGAGGTCGGCCTCCAGGCCTGCGCGCACCAAATAGCCCCGCCCGAAGGCCCAGCTCGATCCGGTTTCGCCCACGGCTAGGCCAATTCGGGCCTCTCCCACGTCCAGTGCGCCTACCCTCACGCGCCCCATTAAGTCACCTCGAGCCGGATGGTGCATGAGAGCAGGGCTCCTGACACGACTCGAGTGTTGTCCAGGGCGCAAATCTGCCCCTCTTGAACACCGGGCTGCGGGCTGTTGTGAAAAATACCCACCGGGTTGCAGGGGGGTTGGTATAGGCTTTGGGAGTAGCTGTACACATTCTCAAGGGGACGTACAGTCATGGTGATCAGCGGAAATCTCAAGGAAAGCCCATTCCAGACCCTCATAGGCCATTTCCAGGACAGGACGGGCGTGCTCGAGCTGTGGAACGTGCCGGGACTCAAGGACTGCAAGCTGTGGGTCAAGCGCGGTCATCTGCGCTGCATCGAGGTCGGCAAGGAGTACGTCGCCGACCCTCTGAAGGCCAGGGATATCCTCCTGGAGATCATCGCCGCACGCGAAGGGGCCTTCGAGCTGACGTACAAGGAATTCAAGACCCCCTGCGACCCGGCGCTGCACTGGCCGCTGGAACGGGTCGTCACCTCGCTGAGCTTGATCGAGGAGGACATCACCCTGCGCACCATCGAGCTGCCTCCGCCGGATGTGACCTACCTGATCAGCGGTGACGAGAGCCTGCTGGATCTAAACAATTCCTTTTTCTGGAAGCGGGCCAAGCCCCTGCTCCAGCACGGAGCCACCGCCGAGCAGATCGCTGAGGCGCTGGGCATCTCGCTCAAGCTGGCCTGCTACTACCTCGCCCGCCTCGAGTGGCTGGGCGCGGTCAAACCGGCGGCAGACGCCATCGAAATCGAGTTTTGATTCGGTCCGAGATAACCTCAGGGCTGGGGCAGGCTCATGAGGACATCCCCCAGGGCCGCGAAAGCCTTCTCGAGGTCGAAACCCCCGCCCTGGGCCAGCGCCCCCCTGCCGCCACCGCGCCCGCCCGCGGTCTCCGCGAGCTTGCGCAGCAGGGCGCCCGCGTCGAGGCCCTTCTCCTGGGCGCCCTTGCCGAGCTTGAGCACGAGGTTCTGCCCCGAGCCCACCGCCACCACGTCGGCCTTGTGACGCTCGAGCAGCTCGTCGGCTACGCCGCGCAGGGCGCCGGCCTCTACGCCCTCCAGCCGCACCGCCAAGTAGCGGTAGCCGCCCGCCTCGCGCAGCTCGGGGCCGCCGCCTCCGCTCGAGAGCCGGGCGCGGGCGAGCTCGAGCTTGAGCCGCTCGAGCTCCTTCTCACGGGCTTTGAGCTCGTCCTGGAGCTTGCCCACCCGCTCGAAGAGCCCCTCGGGGCTCACCCCCAGTTCGCGCGAGAGGGAGGCCAGGCGCTCGAGTTGCTCCCGCACGTACCGCACCGCACCAACCCCGGTGAGGGCCTCGATGCGCCGCACCCCCGCCGCCACCGCCTCGTCGGAGCGGATGACGAACATCCCGATCTCGCCGGTGCGCCGCACGTGGCAGCCGCCGCACAGTTCCTTGCTGCTGATGCCCTCGACGCCCTCGACGCTCACGACGCGCACCACCTCGCCGTACTTCTCACCGAAGAGGGCCATCGCGCCTTCCTTGCGGGCTTCCTCGAGGCTCTTGTAGGCGTAGCGCACGGGAAAGTCGGCCTGGATCCAGCGGTTGACCAGCATCTCCACGCGCGCGAGGTCTTTAGGGTCGATGGGCTCAAACTGGCTGAAGTCGAAGCGCAATCGGTCGGGGCCCACGTAGCTGCCCTTCTGCTGCACGTGTGGACCCAGCACCGCCCGCAGCGCCGCGTGCAGCAGGTGGGTGGCGGTGTGGTTGCGCTCGGTGTCGCGACGGTGGGCGTCCACCAGCGCCCGCACCGTGCTGCCCGCCTTGAGCGTGCCCTGCTGTACCTGGGCTAGGTGCAAGAAGATGCCGTCGCTGTTCTTCTGCGTCGTGCTCACCTTGGCCCAGCCCTCGGCCCACTCGAGCACCCCCGAGTCGCCGATCTGGCCGCCACCCTCGGCGTAGAAGGGGGTCCGGTCGAGCACCACCTGGACCTCGGTCCCGGCGGGGGCTTCGTCCAGCGTCTGATCCCCCACCAGCAGCAGCTTGACCTCGGCCTGGGTGTCGGTCTCCTCGTAGCCGACGAAGATGGTCCCGCCGTAGTCCTTGGCCAGCGCCGCCAGGGCCTCGTTGGACTGCTTGAAGAGGTCGCGCTCGAAAGCCATGTGACGCCGGGCGAGTTCCTGGGCTTCCTCCAGCGCGCGCTCGTAGCCTTCGGTGTCCACCCTGATGCCGCGTTCGTCGGCGATCTCGAGGGTGAGGTCGAGGGGGAAGCCGTAGGTGTCGTAGAGGGTGAAGGCGTCCTTGCCGGGGAGGGTGTCGCCTTCCCTGAGCCCCGCCAGCAGGCCCTCCAGGCGCTTGATGCCCGCCTCGAGCGTCTCGAAGAAGCGCTCTTCCTCGAGCCGAATTTGCTGCTGCACGCTCGGGAGGTTCTCGCGAAGTTCGGGGTAGACCTCCCCCATCACCTCGGCCACGATCTCGGCCAGACGGTACATGAAGGGCTCACGCAGACCCAGCAGGTAGCCAAAGCGCACCGCGCGGCGCAGCAGGCGGCGCACCACGTAGCCGCGCCCGGTGTTGGAGAAGGTGACGCCGTCGGAGAGGATGAAGCTCACCGCGCGGGCGTGCTCGGCGATGACCCGGTGGGCCACCGAGGAGGGGCCTTCGTAGCTCACCCCCGAGAGCTCGACGATCTTGGCGATGAGGGAGCGGAACTCGTCGGTCTCGTAGAAGTCGGTGACGCCCTGCATCACCATCGCTACCCGCGACAGCCCCATCCCGGTGTCGATGTTGGGCCTGGGGAGGGGCTCGAGCACCCCCCCATCCTTGCGGTTGTACTGCGGGAAGACCAGGTTCCAGATCTCCACGAAGCGGTTGCTCTCGCGGGTCTCGTAGTAGTCGGCCCAGGTGTCGCTGCCGAACTCAGGGCCGCGGTCGTAGTAGATCTCCGAGCAGGGGCCGCAGGGTCCGTTGGGGCCTTTGGTGGGGGCGTCCTGCGGCCAGAAGTTCTCGTCGGCCCCGAAGCGGTGGATGCGCTCAGGGGGCAACCCCACGTTTTGGGTCCAGTACTCGAAGGCCTCGTCGTCTTCCTCGTAGATGGTGACGTAGATGCGGCTGGGGTCGAGCCCCAGCCACTGGGGCGAGGTGAGGAATTCCCAGGCCCACTCGATGGCCTCTTTTTTGAAGTAGTCGCCGAAGGAGAAGTTGCCCAGCATCTCGAAGACGGTCTGGTGGCGGTTGGTACGCCCGACGTTCTCGATGTCGCCGGTGCGCACCGACTTCTGGCAGGTGGTCACGCGGTGCCACTCGCCCTCGTAGCCCGGAAATACCGGCTTTTTGCCCATGAAGTAGGGCTTGAGCGGGGTCATCCCGGCGTTGATGAACAAGAGGGTGGGGTCGTCCTGCGGAACCACGCTGAACGAGGGCAGCCGCAGGTGCCCCTTGCTTTGGAAGAAGGAGAGGAACTTCTCGCGGATTTCGGCAGTGCTGGGCCCACTGGGTCGTTTGTTATCGGTAGACATAACCGCATTCCTTTCGCCTAAGCCAGCATAAAAAAGGCCCTGCGCCCTGGCAAACCCTCACGGCCCCTTCCCCAAGGAAAGAAAGCCGTCAGCGGGTAGCTCGAGCGAAGAGCCGCATCTGAGCTTTGAATATACGAACGCCTTATGCATTTGTAAAGGACGCACATGACCATCCGCGCAGTAGCGCTAGGCTGAGCAAGTTCTTTGTCTCCAGGCCTCGAGCGTGAGCAGCTTCGCTGCCAGAAGGTGGAGAGAACGGGTTCGACTATTGGTGCACGCCCGAAGGGAATCGTCCTTCGTCTTCAACCTGCCGAGATCAGGGCGATGGCCCCCAGGCTCAGCAGCACCCCCAACAGTTGGACAGGGCGCAGGTGCTCGTGCAGCAGGGCCCTCGCCAGCAGCACCGTCGAGGCAGGGTAAAGCGAGGAGATCACCGCGGCCACATCGAGCCGCCCGCTCTGGGCGGCGGCCAGGAAGAAGAGGTTACCCCCGGCGTCCAGCGCCCCGGCTAGGCCCACCAGCGGCAGCTCCCGCGGGCGGGGCCAGCGCTCGGGGCGCTGGAGCAGGACGTAGGCCAGGGTGAGGGCCAGCGCGGTGAGCTTGGCGATGGCCGAGGGCCAAAACAGCCCTTCCACCCGGTCGATGAGCACGAAGTAGCCGCCGAAGCCCAGCCCGGCCAAGAGCGCCCAGGACAGCCCCGCCGGGCGCACCGTGCCCTCGGGCCTCGAGGCCAGCCAAACTCCCAACAGCCCCACACCAAAGCCCAGCAGCTGCAACCCACCGGGGAGGCCCTCGAGCACCGCCCCCAGCAGCACCGGCAACACCACCCCCGTTACCCCCGCCACCGGCGCAGCCAGGCCCATCTGCCCGGCGCTGAAGGCCCGGTACAACGACAACAGGCCCAGCGCCCCTGCAGCCCCCGCCAACACCGCCCAGCCCGCGTCACCGGGGAAGAAGGTCTCGCTGCGTAGCAGGGCCAGCAGAGTGAATAGCATCCAACCGGTAGCCGAGACCAGCACGGTGACGGCGTAGGGGTGGGCCCGCCTCGAGGCCAGCCCCCCGCTGAAGTCCCCCGCGCCCCAGGAAATCGCGGAGAGCAGCCCGAAGCCCACGGCCAGCAGTTCAGCGTTCATCCGGGCAGTTTACCGTGCCCTACTCCCGTACATCGTGCAGGCCCTTCCCGTCGAAGCGCAGCCGCCGCGCTAGGCGCCGGTTGGCGCTGGCGTGGTTTTGGGTCTTGTCCACGCTGTAGAGGCTGTAGGTGACGTGCTCGGGGGTGAGCTCGAGCACCACGTATCCGTTGAGCTCGCCCTCGAAGAAGTGCAGGTGGCGGTTGAAGGCCTCGATGAGCGCATTACCGGGCCAGGGGTAGCCCATGCGGCCCAGGGCCTCGCGGGGCGGGGGGCTGCTGAGGCCGGGGGCCATGAACTCGGCCCCGCGCACCGGGCCGCGCCCGTCGAAGCCAGGGCGCACCAGCCCGGCCAGCGCCGCGTGCAGGTCGCCGCTGAGCACCAGCAGGTTGTCGCCCGTGAGCTGCTCGAGCAAATACTGCCGCTCGGCGGCGTAGCCATCCCAGCCGTCGGCGTTGATGGTGATGGAGCCCAAGCGTAGGGGCGAGAACATCACTGCGCTGGCCAGGCCGCGCCAGCGGGCCGGGCTCGCCCCTAGCCCCTCGAGCAGCCAGCGCCGCTGGGCCTCGCCCAGCATGCTGCGCTCAGGGGCCTCGATGGCCGCGCAGGAGGCCAGGGTGCGCTGACCGCTGCCACCCTCGCCGCAGGGGTGGGGCCAGCGGTAGGAGCGGGTATCGGTGGCGAAGAGCTCGAGCAGCTCCCCGAAGCGAAAGCTGCGGTACTGGGTCATCTGGGTGTGGGGGTGGGTAGCGGTGAGGTCGGGGGTGATGCGGGCGGGAACGTACTCGAGCCAGGCCCGCTGGGCCTCGAGTTTGAGCCGCCTGAGCCGCTCGGGCTGGTCCCGGTAGGGGTGGTCGGGGGTGCCGGGGGCGTCGAGGGCCGCGTCCCAGTAGTAATCGTTGGCCACCTCGTGGTCGTCCCACAGGAAGATCCAGGGGTGGGCCGCCAGGGCCATCTGCAAAAAGGGATCGGCGCGGTAGGCCCGGTAGATGGCGCGGTAGTCGGCCAGGCTCACTGCCACGTAGCTGCCGCTGGGCAGGCGGTAGCTGCGGTTAGGGAAGCGCAGCCTGCGCCAGCGGGGGTCGGCGGAGGTCTCGTAGATGAAGTCGCCCAGGTGCAGCACCGCGTCGAGGTTTTCTCGCGCCAGGTGGGCAAAGGCCCCCCAGTAGCCGCTGGTAAACTCCTGGCAGCACACCATACCCAAGCGCAGCACCTCGGGGTTCTGGCCGTGCGCGGGCAGGGTCTTGGTGCGACCCACAGGGCTGTAGACGCCCCGGTAGCGGAAGCGGTAGAGGTAGGCTCGAGCGGGCTCGAGCAGTCCCGAAAGGTCGGTGAGGCTGGTGAAGTCGTTCTCGGGGCGCGGCTGCACGGCGGGCCCCGAGAAGCGGGGGCTGGAGAAGGCGGGGTCGCTGTCCTCGCTGATCTCGAACTCTAGCCCCTCTCCCTCCTGCCAGACCTCGGGGGCCAGACGGGTCCACAGCACCACCCCACTGTCGCTGGGGTCGCCGGAGGCCACCCCCAGGGGGAAGTAGACGGGGGTCTCGGGGCTGCTCTGCGCCATACCCAGCCCCAACAGCCCCACCCCCAGGCCCAAGACTTCGCGCCGCTTGAGCTTCATCCCCAGCATCCTACCGGGGTATATCCGGAGTGTGTGAGGCCGTTGGGGGCTTTCGTAGGGCCCGTGCCCGCCCCTACTGGCCGCCGTTTAGCGGCTGCGCACCACCAACACGGGCTTGTCGGTGCGGTGCAGCACACCCTCGGTGACGGAGCCCAGCAGCAGCTTGTCGAGGCCGGTGCGACCGTGGGTGCCCATCACCAGGAGGTCGTAGTTCTTGGCCTCGTCCAGGATGGTGGCGGTGACGTTGCCCTCGCGTAGCTTGCCACTCGAGGCCACCCCCGCTTCCTTGGCCAGTTTTTCAGCCTCCTCGAGCGCGGCCTGCCCGACTTTCCTGAGGTCCTGGGTCAGCTCCTGGATGTAAGCCCCGCTCTCGGGGGCCATCCACAGGCCGGTGGGGTTCTCCAGCACGTACAAGAAGGTGACCTCCGCACCCAGGGTCTTGGCGACCTCGAGGCCCTCCCGGATTGCCGCCAGGCTACAAGCGCTCCCGTCGGTCGGCATGAGCAGGCGTTTGTACATGGTTCCCTCCTCCCAAAGCCTATCCAGGCTTTTGGCGTGGTTCGCTTTCTACCCTGAGTGTAGAGCGAGAAATCGGTGACGAATGTACCAGGAATTATGAAAAGGCCTGTCAGACTGAACAGCGTATGACCTTCCAGGAGATGCTCACCACTATCGTCGCTCAGGGTGCCTCCGACCTTCACCTGCACGTGGGATTGCCCCCCATGGTTCGTATCCACGGTCGGCTGACCCCCCTGGGCCAGACCAAGCTCCCCCCCCAGTACACCGCCTCGCTGGTGGATGTGCTGTGCACGCCCCATCACAAGCAGCGCTTTGAGGAGCGCCACCAGGTTGACCTGGCCTACAGCCTGCCCGGCGTGGCCCGCTTCCGCGTCAACCTCTTCAAGCAGCGGGGCTCGGTCAGCGTGGTGATGCGCGTGATCAACTCCGACGAGGAGAAGCTCAAGGTGTGCGCGCTCTCCCAGGAAAACCTGGACTTCTTCTCCAACCAGGAGAAGGGGCTGGTGCTCGTCACTGGGCCCACCGGCTCGGGCAAGTCCACCACGCTGGCGCGCATCCTCGAGGAGATCAACACCCGCCACGCCGAGATGATCGTGACCATCGAGGACCCCATCGAGTACCTCTTCAAGCCCAAGCGCTCCATCATCGTGCAACGCGAACTGGGCAGCGACACCTTAGGCTTCCACGAGGCCCTGGTAGCCGCCATGCGCCAGGACCCCGACACCATCATGATCGGGGAGATCCGCGACCACGAGACGGCGGCGGCGGCGCTCGAGGCCGCCCAAACCGGCCACCTGGTCTTCTCCACCATGCACACCCAGGACTCCGTGCGCACCATCAACCGCCTGCTCGACCTCTTCCCCCCCCACGAGCGCGATGTGGCCCGCATTCTCTTCGCCGAGAGCCTGGTGGGCATCATCTCACAGAAGCTACTGCCTCGCCTGGGTGGGGGCCGGGTCGCGGCGATGGAGATCCTCAAGGGCACCCTGCGCATTCGCGACATGATCAAAGACCCCGAGCGCACGCCCCAGATCTACGAAGCCATCCGCGAGTCGCGCCTCGACGGCATGCAAACCTTCGACGACCACCTCGCCGACCTCTACCGCGACGGGCTCATCGACTACGAGACCGGCATGGTCAACGCCACCAGCCGCCAGCACTTCAAGGTGCAGGCCATGAAGATCGACCAGGAGCGCGGCACCCCCACCCCGAGCCTGGGGCTGACGCAGATCTTTTGACGTCGGTCGTACATCCTACGCGCTACGCAATGCGCTTTCGACCCGCCGACGCCTTCAGCCCTGCGTGAAGCGCACCAGGCGCTCGAGCAGCTCCAGCCCCGCCCCGCTGTCGAGCACTTCCTGGGCCAGGGCTACGCCCTGGGCGATACCGGGGGCCTTGCCGCTGATGTAGAAGGCGGCTCCGGCGGTGAGGGCCACGGCGTCGCGGCGGGGGCCACGCTCCTGCCCCGAGAGGATGGCCCGGGCGATCACGGCGTTTTCCTGCGGGGTGCCCCCGGTGAGTTGCTCGTAGGTGGCGGCGGGAAGGCCGACTTCGCCGGGGGTGAGGGTGTAGCGGCGGATCGAGCCGTTGTGGAGCTCGGCGAGTTGGTTGTTCCACAGCCCGAAGTCGTCGAGGCCGTCGCCGTGGACCACCAGCGCAGCCTCGGCGCCCAGCTTGCGCACGGCGTTGGCGAAGGTCTCGAGCAAGGTCGGGGTGTACACCCCCAGCACGTAGTGGCTGGCGTAGGCGGGGTTGGTGAGGGGCCCCAGGATGTTGAACACCGTGCGCACGCCCAGCTCGGCCCGTACCGGGGCCACGTGGCGCATGGCGGGGTGGTGGTTGCGAGCGAAGAGGAAGCCGATGCCCAACGCTTCGATACCCTCGGCCACCCGCTCCACCGAGGTGTCGAGCCGGATGCCTAGAGCCTCGAGCAAGTCGAAGGATCCCGAGCGCGAGGAGGCCAGGCGGTTGCCGTGCTTGGCTACCGCCACCCCCCCAGCCGCCACCACGAAGCAGGAGGTGGTGGAGATGTTGAAGGCCTCCGGGGCGATGCCCCCGGTGCCAACGATGTCCACCAGTGGCCTGCGCGAGACCCGGATCGTCACCGCCGCCTCGCGCATGCCCTCGGCGAAGCCGGTGATCTCCTCGAGCGTCTCCCCCCGCACCCGCAGGGCCACCAGCACCCCAGCCATCTGCGCCGGGGTCAGCTCGCCGGCCATGATGCGGCCCATCAGGGCGCGGGCTTCTTCTTGCGATAGCTGTTCGCCGGAGAGGGCTTTTTTCAGTACGTCCATAGCGTCAGCACTCCAAAGGCTTGCGGTGTACTTGCTTCTTTCCTCACTACGCTCGCCTCCCTTCTCCCGGCCTCTGGTCGTAGCGGGTTTCCCAGGCTCCCCAGGCATAGGCCAGCTCGTAGTCGCCGGTGTAGCCCAGCAGCCCTTTCATCCAGGGCAGGGTGGTCATCTTGAGCACCAGTTGGGCCGGGTGTACGCCCAGCTCGAGCGCCAGCTTGGGGTCTTTGTGGTAGCGGGCGATGCGGGCGGCCTGGGCCCCGGCCTGACGGGCTTTGAGCAGGTCGCGGGTGGGGGTGGGCCCCAGGTGCTTGGCCTGGGCCTGGGGCAGGTAACGCAGGGGAATCCCGGCCTTTACCACCCGGTAGCCGAACTCGAGGTCCTCCCCGCCGTAGCCCTCGAGCCACTCGGCGAAGCCCCCGACCCGTTCGAAGAGGGCGCGCGGCATCCCCAGCGCGACCCCGTTGACGTTGTTGAAGCCCACCCGCCCCAAGCGCAGGGCGGGCTTCCAGGCGTGCCCTTCCCTGAAGCGAAAGCCGCCCAGATACACGGCCTGCTCGCGGGCGAAGGCTTGGCGGAAGGCCTCGAGCCAGCCCGGCTCGGGCACCACGTCGTCGTCGGAGAAGATCAGGTGCTCCCCCTGCGCGGCGGCAGCCCCCCGGTTGCGCTTGCGCCCCGCACTTTTGGCCTGGGGGTCGTGGAGGATGCGCAGCGGGTAGGGCGGTCGGTACTCGTCGAGGAAGGCGTAGGGATGCGGCGCGTCGCTCACCAGAATTACCTCGAGCTCACCCTGCCCCTCGAGGGCGCGCAGCTTGGCCTCGAGCAGCTCACGCCGGTCCTGGGTGGGGTGAAGGGGGACGATGACGCAGATCATTGCTGATAGCTTATAACCCTTGCCGATCGCGTTGGCTACCGGCATATCTGCAGGAAGTTCGCCAGCATCTGCTTGCCGCCTTCGGTCAGGACCGACTCGGGGTGGAACTGCACCCCGTAGGTGGGGTAGTCGCGGTGTTGCAGGCCCATCACCGTGCGGCCTACCGGCTCGTCCACCCAGGCCGTCACCCGCAGCGCTTCGGGCAGGTCCTCCACCACCAGCGAGTGGTAGCGGGTGGCGGTAAAGGGCGTGGGCAGCCCGGCGAAGATCCCGCTGCCGTCATGCTGGATGGGGCTGGTCTTGCCGTGCACGATGAGCCTGTGCCGCACCACCCTGGCCCCGAAGGCCTCCCCGATGCTCTGGTGGCCCAGGCACACGCCCAGGATGGGGTACTCGGGGGCGTAGCGCCGGATCAGCGGCACCGAGAGCCCCGCTTCTTTTGGGGTGCAGGGGCCGGGAGAGACCACGATCCCGTCGGGGTCGAAGGCGGCGACGTCCTCGAGGGCGAAGCG
This sequence comes from Calidithermus timidus DSM 17022, assembly GCF_000373205.1. NCBI lineage: Bacteria > Thermotogati > Deinococcota > Deinococci > Thermales > Thermaceae > Calidithermus > Calidithermus timidus. Next base: position 26,433 of record NZ_KB890698.1, on the reverse strand, counting down.
GTCGTTGCGCCACACCGTCAGCAGGGCGCCCAGCTCGCCCAGGTACTGCGCCAGGTTGTAGGTGAAGGAGTCGTAGTTGTCGATCATCAGGATCCGCTTCATGACGCGCCCTCCCGCCTCACAGCCCTTCCTCGGCCAATCGCACGGCTTTGACCATGGCTTGGGCTTTGTTCAAACACTCCTGGTACTCGTTGGTGGGGTTGGAGTCGTAGACCACCCCCGCCCCGGCCTGGATGTGGATTTGCCCGGCGGCCACCACGATGGTCCTGAGCGTGAGGGCCTGGTCCATGTGCCCGTCGTAGGCCACGTAGCCGAAGCTGCCGCCGTAGGCGCCGCGGCGGGAGGGCTCGAGCTCCTCGATGATCTCCATGGCCCGGATCTTGGGGGCCCCCGAGACCGTGCCCATCGGCAGCACCGAGGCCAAGGCGTCGAGGGGGTTCTTGTCCTCGCGCAGCTCGCCCTCGACGGTCGAGACGATGTGCATGACGTGCGAGTAGTTCTCCACGCTCATGAGCTGGCTTGGGCGCACCGTACCGTAGCGGCACACCCGGCCCAGGTCGTTGCGGGAGAGGTCCACCAGCATGACGTGCTCGGCCCGCTCCTTCTCGTCGGAGAGCAGTTCGCTGGCCAGGGCCTGGTCCTCGGCGGCGTCCTGCCCGCGGCGGCGGGTTCCGGCGATGGGGCGGGTGACCACCCTCCGCCCGTCGGAGCGCAGCAAGCTCTCGGGGCTACACGAGACCAGCGTGACCTCGCCCAAGTCCAGAAAACCCATGTAGGGGCTGGGGTTGACCGAGCGCAGCGCCCGGTAGATGGCGAAGGGGTGCACGTTCAGGGGGGCCGACATCCTCAGGCTGGGCACCACCTGGAAGATGTCGCCCGCGCGGATGTACTCCAGCGCCCGCTGCACTATGGCCTCGTACTCGGCCTGCGTGACGTTGTGGCTGAACTCCAGCCGCCGCCCGGCCCGCTCGCCGGGCACGCCGGGCAGGGGACCATCCAGTTTCTTCTCGGCCCAGGCGATGCGCTCGAGCGCCTGAGCCCTCGAGGCCGCGTTGCCTTCCTCCGCCGGGGCCACGAGGTGCATCTGCTGCTTGAATTGGTCGAAGACCACCAGCACCTCGGGCTCGACGAAGAGCAAATCCGGAACGCCCAGCACGTCGGGTTTGAGCGTGGGCAGCTTCTCGTAGTAGCGGATCAGGTCGTAGGCCGCGTAGCCCACCGCGCCACCCCAGAAGAGGGGCAAATCGGGGTCGGGGCGGGTGGGGCGGTGGATGGCCTCGTAGAGTGTGCGTAGGGGGTCGGAGGTCGGGACCGCTTCGCCGCCAATGGTCATCACCCCGTCCTTGAGCCGAAAGGTACGCCGCGCCCCGATGCCCACGAAGGACCAGCGGGCCCAAGCCTTGCCCCCTTCCACCGACTCCAGGAGGAAGCTCGGGGTGGTCTTCTCCGAGAGTTTGAGATAGGCCGTGACGGGGGTCTCGAGGTCGGCCAGCAAAGTCTTCTTCACCGGGACGGTTACTTCCTGTTTCATCGTGCGCATCGCCTGCTCCCTTCGTCCAACAAAAAAAGCCCCTAGGTCGAAAAGCCCTAGGGGTACAAAGCTCTACCGCCCCAGGGCTACCCAGGCCACCACCAACCCTTCGCGCTAAGGGGCAGTACCATTTGCAGCCAAGTGTAGGCGCTCGGCCCCGATTGCGCAAGGGCTCGAGGCGAGAAGATCCCCTCCCAGCTCGAGGCCACCGCTAAGGCCCTCCGGGACTACCTCTGCTGGCGAAGAGAAAACCCCTAGGCCGGTGGGCCTAGGGGATGAGGTGCCCCCTTACCTCCGCTGGGGCCTTCGGGCCCCGGCGAGAATCCCAAGGAGTCCTAAAATCTACAAACCACCTTACCCAAATCAGGGAACCGCCGTGCATATCCATCGGACGTCAGTGATGAGGAATGGGCCCTGGTGCTGCCCTATTTGACCCTCGCTCCGCTGGAAGCACCCCAGCGCAAGTACGACCTGCCTGCGCTGGTTGGTCCGAACCGGTGCTCAATGGGACTACCTGCCCCACGACTTCCCACCCCCCCCTATCGTTCAGGCCCAAGCCTATCGCTGGATGAACCGGGGGGCTTCGAAGACCTGGTTCATGATCTGCGCATGACCCTGTGAACCCATCCCAGCGCTGCGATCTACGATGCTCGCACCCTACAGTCCACCCCGCAAAGCGGGGAGCGGGCACAACGCAAGGAGAGCAAGGTTCACCTGGCGATGGATACGCGGGGCCATCTGCTGGCCCTGGTAGTGACGGCGGCCAGTGAACAGGAACGGGCCCGGGTGGGAGCACTGAGTCAACAGGTGCAGGAAGTGATCGGGGAGCAGGTGGAAGGGGAGGAAGCGGCACAAGCGGCAAGGCATCGCTGCGAGGATTCGTCTTGCTGCCGAAGCGTTGGGTGGTGGGACGTTCGTTTGCCTGGACATCCCGGTTTTGCAGGCTGGCGCGAGGCTATGAGCGGCTGGCTGAGACCTTGCGAGGCTGGCACTGGTTGGCTTTCTCTATTCTGATGACGGCGCAAACTGTGGAGCTTTTACGAACGGCTAATTAGCAGGCTCTAGACCCATAGGCTATCCAGAACAGGGCCAATCGGGGTAGATTCAATCCGCGGTAGAAGGCCAGCATACCGGGCTCGGAATCCCCGCCCCGGGCCTCCAAGCCCCCCCAGTGAGCCTGACCAACCCAGGGCCTATACCCCCGGGTAGTGTCACCCCGGAATGGGTTAGGGGTCGGGGTGGCATCGGTAACCAGCGGCTGGAGCGCCTGGGCCAACGACTTCTCTAGGGCATTGTCTACTACCCCCTGTGGGAGGGATCCCCCCCAGACGTCCTGCGCTGGGGTGACCAGGTCCAGGTCCAGCACCGCCTCCAGAGCGGCCAGCACCGACGGGGCGCTCACGTATAGCTCGGCGGCCAGGGGGCCTATCTCACCGGGATATAGGGCGTAGGGGAGGTTCGCCAGTATCGGGTAGGCCAGCAATATGGAGTCGCCACCCGCCTGGAGCGCCGCCCAGTGCTGGGCGTAACACCCACGTAACAACCGACTCAGCCTAGGAGTTGCGTAAGCGTCCACCACCGCCACCCGCCGCTGATCGTTGAGCAGCAGCATATGAGTGGCCGAGTGGACTAGCGCCCCCAGCAGCGGGCGGGGCGGTAGAGTAGCTAGGGCGGGGTGCTCAATTCCCGTCAACAGGGCCGATATACCCAGCCTAATCTCCCCCGGGCTCACGATGCGCGCCACAGCGCTCAGCTCCGGGGTAAATCCCAGCGATACAGAGAGCCCATTTTTATCCAATAGAGCCAATCCCTCATCCAGATCTCGCTGGATGGCCTGTGGTGAGGGAGCCTCCCCCATAATGTTGATCAGCTCCAGAGCGGGCCCCCTGATTTGCCTGATGAAATCAGTCGCGTCCATTGCGTCCTCCTAGGCCGCCAGTCACGATCGATAGCGCCTCGGTAATAGCCTCTGGTGAGTAGCGTCGGGTCAGCGGCCACCTCACCAGCAGCCAGTGGCCGCCCCTGGGGGTGACGTCCCCCTGGGATGCCCAGGACTCCAGCACTTTTTCAGCGCTCTCCAGTATGTTGGCCATCAAACTACGGCGGCGCGGAGACCCCGCCCTTCACTGCAAGCTCTGACCAGAACCCGTTAGGGTTTGGTCAGGGCAGTTGACCCCCGCGTATGCGGGGAATACACCGAGAGGCCCGCCGAGTAAACAGCTACTACAACACCCTCAGGGTCAATCCCCGGGTGTGTTGTAGAGGATGTCAGTCGGCGGGCTCCAATACCCAGCCGCTGAAGACCAGGGCCAGCGGCGGGGCCTTGATGCGCAAGTAGTCCTCGGCATCTGGGCCGTGGTGTTCTTTTACCGCGGCCCAATAATCAGCCGCTGGGCCCGGGGGTAGATTCTCTATATCCCCCTCATATACCAGCTCGTCATCCTTCCCCCATTCGTATTTATAGAGTCGTACTCTCACAAAACCTCCTTTGATGCCAGTCCCTCACATCTTAACCCAAGTTGCCGCCTATCTTTTGCCGTGAGATGCAAAAAGGAAGGCCGCTATGCTGGACAAGACCATAGCGGCCTTCTGCACCATAGACGACCTCCTTCCCCTTCTGGGCCACAACGACGACCCCCAGACCAAGACCCCCTCCAGTGTCCTCCTCACCCTCGCCATCCTGGCTGCCCTCCACTTCGGCGGCCACCACCAAAAGACCCTGGCCTTCGCCCACAACCTCGCCCTCTTCTCCTACGTCCCGACAGGGGATCGTCCCCCTCTGCGAAAACATCCGGGCGCCCGGGGTCTACTTCCACGGCTTCAAGCTGCACCTGTTGGTGGATGATGGCTTCTTCGTCCATGAGGCAGCGCTGACCCTTGGGAGCGTGCACGACGTGAGGTACGGGCTTTTTCCCGGCGGATTCATGCGGTGACGCAGGAGGGGTTTGAAGGTGCTCACCTTTGTCCTGGCGCACAACATCCGGCTGTTGACAGAGAAGATGGGGTGGGTAGCAACTTGGGTAATCTTACCGGGCAAGCCCCCGTCTCGCAACCGGCGTCTAACTGAGTTTCACGGTTCATCCCCGCGCGTGCGGGGAACACATCCAGTAGATAGCGCAGGGACCGGCGTCGCACGGTTCATCCCCGCGCGTGCGGGGAACACGCGGTATTCGAGGCAAGCCTTTTGTGGGGCGGGGGTTCATCCCCGCGCGTGCGGGGAACACTTCGGACTGACAGGCACCAGTCCGATCTCCAACGGTTCATCCCCGCGCGTGCGGGGAACACTGTGCAGCTTGGTTTGCGGCATCTGCCCGTATCGGTTCATCCCCGCGCGTGCGGGGAACACGCCTGGAGGTGCGGGGCAAGGGGAAGTTCGTGCGGTTCATCCCCGCGCGTGCGGGGAACACGGGACTGAGGCACAAAATTCAGGAAGTGCGGACGGTTCATCCCCGCGCGTGCGGGGAACACGGGTCTGCATCGGGTTCGCTCCTAGCCGCCACGGTTCATCCCCGCGCGTGCGGGGAACACAGTAGGGGATTGAGCGGGTGGCCGGGGTAGACCGGTTCATCCCCGCGCGTGCGGGGAACACGGGGCGACGGCGCTCGAGCCACCAGGCCGCGGCGGTTCATCCCCGCGCGTGCGGGGAACACGGGATTTACGGCCCGCTCGACAACCTCACCGCCGGTTCATCCCCGCGCGTGCGGGGAACACATCCTTTCGCTCGCCGGGAAGAACGATAGCCCCGGTTCATCCCCGCGCGTGCGGGGAACACTACCTGCCCCTCAACAGCGCTCCCGCCTCGAGCGGTTCATCCCCGCGCGTGCGGGGAACACGCCGCCCAGCGGGCCGGGTACACCGTGGGGGCCGGTTCATCCCCGCGCGTGCGGGGAACACGCCTTTTTCGCCGGGACGAGCGACGCCCACTTCGGTTCATCCCCGCGCGTGCGGGGAACACACTTGACTATAACAGCAAAATTAGCTGTTCGACCCCCCGGAAGTGTCGGAATCCCGAGTTTGGTTGTCAAGATTCGCCCCTGGTTTAGGTTTCCTGCCTCGCTTTCGGTGCATGCGCTCCCACTCGGCATTCTTCACAGCCACCAGGGTTAGGCCATCGAAGTCTACAAGGGTGCGGGTGGTGTCGCCGTGGGTTCGAACCTCGAAACCCTGCTCGTTGTTGGTGCGGTACATCATGCAGACCCGGCCCGCGGTCTTTTTTTCCACGCACTTTTGCCACAGAAGATCGCGCACGAGGGCTGTCATGCTGCCTACAAAAACACCCGTGCTTACTTCCAGCATCCACCGGCTCAGCTCCCCGCGCAACCGCTTGGGCACGTTTTCAAGCACGATGACCACCATAGCTAGCGTTCGTCTTCGGTATCCAGGCCGTACATGACCCCGCCCTGAAGGTTGCCTTCAGGATCCCAAAGCTCGCCCGGGGCCGCGGGATCGGTGGCGTAGGGGTCGGGGATTTCGAGGCCATCGAATAGGCGGTGTAGGTCGTCTACAACCCGCTCGAGGAGCTTGACCCGCTTGAGTTGGTCGCGCAGGGCGTAGCGCACTCGGCGCTCCACGCCGTGTTCCGATTCGGCTACCACCTGGAATGCGGTGGGAATCAGCGTTTCAGCTTTGTAGAGATCGGCGATGTCGTACAAGAAAGAAAGCTGCTTGCCGGTGTGGATGAAGCCCAGGGCCGGGCTGTAGCCTGCCGACACGATGGCCGCGTGGCAGAGGCCATACAGGCAGGCCGCCCCGGCGGAGAGGGCGCGGTTGATGGGGTCGGCCTCGGCCCAGTTGCCCCGGTTGTAGTTGCGGCCCATCCACTCCACGCCGGTTTCGCGGCTCCAGCGGGCGTAGGTCTCCCGCACCCGCACGCCCTCGCGGCCCCGGATTTGCTCGAGGGTCAGATCAGGCGGAAGTCCCTCAGGAAAGCGCAGGCGGTACATGCGTTTGACCACCTCGAGGTGGGCCTGGGGGTCGGCCCAGGCCTGCACCTGGCGCATGAGGTGGGCACTGGAGCGGGTTTCGCCCATGCCACTGGCGTAAAAACGCACCATCTCCTCGCCCACCCAAAACACCGAGCAGCCGTTGTTGGCGAGCTGACGGATGGCCGCGTGGGTTACTGCGGTGCCGGGCCCCAGGAGGAGCACCCCCAGGGCGGCGGCGGGAATCGAAATCACACCTTCTTGGGTGTAGAAAGCCACTGCCTGGTCTTGCTGCTCGAGGCGCCCATGCTCCAAGTAGAGGTACGAAAGCCCGTCGCGGAACTTGGGGAGTTCTTGCAGGTTGCGGGTCTCGTACTTCACGGTCTAGCCTTTTGCAATGGAGAGCAGGCCAAAGCCCAGGGCCTTGGCGTGGCCAATGCCGGTGGCCAAAGTCTGTTTGAAGTTCTCCAGGTCGGCAATTTTGAGATGGCCCTCGTAAAGCACGGACTGGAGCACGATGGGGCTACCCCCGCCGTGCTTGAACATCCTCACCCGCTGGCTCTGGGCCACCATCGCGCCCAGCACCGTAAAGCCACCCTTTTGTCCCTGCCGATGGAGCCACTCGAGCTGCTCCTCCACCTTTTTTAGCCCGTGGCGCTTGCGCTTTTCGGGGTTTTCTGGGTCTTTGCGGGTCACGGTGGGGTTGGCCCGCAAGCGGAAGCGCAAGACCTGGCCGGGCTGGAGATGCTCGAGGGGAATAGGCTTGTGCTCGGGTGGATGGGTCAGGTAGTCGGGGAAGCGTTGTAGGAGTTTTTCCCATCTCGGCATTTCAACGCTCTGTACCAGCACCGTCGGGATTTTGCCCTCTTCAAGCCGCCACAAAAAGCGCGGTGGGCTTTGCTCGGGTTCGGCGAAGGCCCAGCAAAGGGTAGCGTGGAGCTGGTAGGGGCTGGCCAGGTCGGTGCGGGCCTGCTTGTGGCGGGGGTTAAGCTGGAGCCGGCTCAGGTACATGCCTCACCTCCACCCAGCCCGGGATCACAAAGCGGGCTCCGAAGCGGCGCTCGGCAAAGGAGCCAAGTGGCTGATCCATGCGCAGCGAGCCTTCACTCGAGTCTCGGTTTTCGAGCAGCACAGGCAAGCGCAAGGGCTCGAGGTCTTTGCCCTCCTCATCCTTCGGCCACGACCGTCCGAGGTAGGGGTATTGGAGCGCCTCTAGCAAAGGCTCGTCGCGCAGGCCGTCCTTGAGGTACACCCCCGGGCTTGGCACATAGCCTTTTCTGCCTAGGAAAAGCGGCCAGACCGGGTTCCTTAGGGATCGGTGGGCGCGCTCCAATAGCCCCCGATCCTCCCCCTCCAACCCCACCAGGAAAACCGCGTCGGCCAGGTAGTAGCGCCTCGAGACGGCGGTGGAGTGAACCTTGGACTCATCGGCGGCGATCACGTTCTGGGCGGTCTGGTAGTCGTAGCGCAGCACCCCCGGCTGATCCACCCGCACGCCCATCCGCAAGCGGGCCAGCTCGAGCACGGGCTCGCGCTCTTCGCGGTCTATACCCATCGCCGCACAGATCAGCCCGATCACCCCGCTTTTGGAGGGCACCAAGTCGCTGTCGCGTTCGTCGAAGCGGCTGCGGGTGCCCCAGGATTGCAGGGGCCCCGCCAGCCTTAGGAGCAAGGTGGGCATGGCTAGACCCCCAGATTGGCGCGCACGGCTTTCAGGGTTTCTTCGAGCAGCTCGTCCAGATTCTTCACCTGTGTGCCCAGCTTGGACTCGAGATCGCTCAGGTTCAGCACGAAGACCTGCCCGTTTTGCCCGTAGGCCTCGGCCAGCTTCTGCCACTTGGCCTCGAGCCGCTCCGCCGAGGCCTCGGTGAGGCTCTGGTCGCGGCTGGGGCGCACCGGCTTCTCGAAGGCGTTGGCCAGGTTACGCGGGTCGGCCTCCTGGCGCACCGTTATCGCCACATACTCGGGGTCGTTGTGGGCGGCGAAGGCGTTCTGCTTACCGTTGGGCTTGGCCTTGACGATGGCCCTGAGGAAGGCCTCGAGGCCTTTGAGCATCAGCTCGCTATCGCCCTGGAGGTTCTCGTGGAGTTTCTTTAGGTCGAGCGCGGCGTAGCGGTAGTAGCACGCCGAGTTGAACTCCACCGTGCCGATCATGTCGGCCCCGGCGTTGTCGTCGGGCTTGAGGTCGTCTACGGCGGTGTAGAAGTCGAACTCGCGCTCGATGGCGTGGGTGGAGAGGGCGTGGGCCACCTGGCAGGCGGCATCCTGGTTTTTCTCGGGCAAATCGGCCAGCATGCGCCCGAACAGGGCCACGTCCAGGGCCTTGCCGCCATTTAGCACACGGCCTAAGGCTTTTTTGATCTCATTGGGGATCGCTTCCTTGGCGGCTTTCTTGGCGTCCTTGGCTTTCTTTTTGCCTTTCTCTTCTTCCTCTTCGGAGGCCACCAGGCCGTCCCAGTGTTGGTGGATGAGGTCGGCAATTTGGGCCACCTCTTGTCTGCCCAAAAACACTAGGTACTGGGTTTTATCCTCATCCCCCACTTTGAGGCCTATGCCCCCCAAGGCCGCCTTGACCTTCTGCCGCGCCTCATCCTCCGGGCGGCCTTTGGCGGTCAACTGGCTCACCAGCTCCTGCGCCAGGCGCTTGGTGCGGATGGCGGTCGCTTCCTGGGGCAAGCCATTGGGGTTATCGCGCACGTACTCCCGCACGGCCCGCTTGAGGCACTGGCTGCTGATGCGCCCGCGGCGCACCCCGCCAAAGAAGGCGTCCTTAGGGGAGCCGGTGTCGTCGCGGTTTAGGTTGGATGGGGCGAAGTTTTGCAGGATGTGGATCTCGAGCAGGTGTTTCACAGGGCCTCCTTTACAAAGAACGTCGGAAGATAACCACATTGAGTGGCGTATAGGTATCTTTTTGACCAAATAGCGCCGCCAAGCATCCGGGGGGTTCTACGGTAGTCACCGTGTCGATGCGGTAGAACTCCCACCCTTCTGCAGCGAAATTGTTGATAACGCCCTGGATCAACTCGGCGGCTGCGCTATCTCGGTTCCGAGCATTCACTGAAATGTGCTTGGGGAGTTGGACGGCCTTGTACTCGTATCTCATCAGCTTTCCTCCTGAGATGCCCGGCGGTAGAAAGCTCGGGCCCACTTTTGCTGCACCGGCTTGTGCTCGCCGTTCCAGGCCAGCAGGTCGCGCAGAAGCTCCGCCCAGTGAATGGGTATCTCCTCGCTCTTGAGAAGCCGCACCATCTGGCGCAGGCGGTAGGGCAGTTGTTCCTCGTCGGCGTCCAAAAGGGCTACGAAGCGCTGCTCGATGCTTTTGGCCTGGTCTCGAGCGAGGTAGAGCTGGGCGATAGCGTAGCCCAGCGTGCGGCGGTAGCGTTCCTCTGCCGAGGGCCGCGCGGCGCTCTCCTCCGAGGTGGCCTCGGGTTCTTCCTCGAGTTGCTCGCGAAAGCGCTCCAGTTCGGAAGACGAAACCGTGCTGGCCCAGAGCCCTGCCACCAGGTAGTAGACCGTGCGGGCCCAGGAGTCTTCGGACTCCTTGGGCAAGCGTGCCAGAAAACCCTCCACCGCCGGAACAACGACCTGGTCTGACTCGCCCAAAGCCCGCCGCAGCCGCGCTAGGTCGGCGGGCTCACCTCGCTCACGCAAGTGCTTTACGAAGGCTTGCTCTTTATTAGTCCGTGCTTGCACCTATGGCCTCCTTTCTCAAACTTGGCAGCTTGGACAGCAGAATGCCCTCGCTTTTGTGGACGGCCCGCAGCGCCCTGGCATCGTCTCCTGCGGCTAAAACGGTGAGCCTCCATGCCCGCAGGGCTTCGCGCCGGAGGGTTTCTTGCCAGGCTTGCTCGAGGCGGGGTTGATGCTGCTCGAAGTCCAAACCTAGCTGCTCAATCCAGGCGGCAAACTGCGTCTCCAGCGCCGACCAGTAGGCGATTTGGTGAGGAAAGCTCCGAACCAGCTTGTTTACATCGTCCTTGCTGGGTTGCCGATCCCCCTGGCTCAGGAGCTCTTTGGCCAGGGCAAAGGCCGCCCCGTTCAGGGCCCTTCCCATCTCTTCGGCCCGCTCCAGGTTCTCCTCCACAAAGCGCCAAACGTCTTTGTCGCTTAGGATGGCCTCGGGCAGCCGGTAGACCTCGCCCCGCCATAGCTCGATCTTGGCCTGGTCGTTGGCCAAGCCTGCGACCATTACCGGAAGGCTCCGCCTCCTGAACCGGGCGCCCAATGCCCTGTAAAGGTTGCGGGCGTGCTCCACCACCCCCAGGCCGTATTCGGAGCCGGGCCTGGGCAAGAGCGAGGCGAAGTCCCGCCAGAGCGCCCGTCCCTCGCGGAAACCGAGCGGGTACAGCTTCGCCGGGTCCTTGGGGTCGAGGCGGAAGGCCACCATGGGGTCGGGGCGCACCGCGGCTTCCTCGTAGCGAACCCCCGAGGCGTAGGCGACCCAGCGCACCACCGTTTGGTGAACAGGCACGCGAGTGCTCTGTCCCAACAGGGGATCGTCCGTCTGGCTGTTCAAGGTTTCGGGCTCGAGGCGCACCGCGCGCGAGAGCCAGGTGTAGCGGTGGACGATGCCTTTGGGGGTGGCCTTGGCGGCCTTGCAGTTTTTCAGGTCGGCCACCCGCAGGGGCGCTTGCTCCCAGGTGGCGAAATCGCGTGCGTATTCGTCTTTGGAGTAGCTCACCAGGTTCAAGCACAGCGTCTGGTGCAGGTTCTCGCCCAGCACCACCACCAGCGCTGCCGTCGCCACGGGGGCGCTGGTGGTGTGGCAAAGCACACTCTTGCCCGCAGAGAGGGCAAAGGTCTGGTTGGCCACCAGCAAGCGCGCGGCCTCGGAGGGGTAGGTGTAGCCGGCGGCCTCGAGGTGACGGTGTGGTCGAAGAGCACCTTGTTGTTGTCGGAGTTGAGCTCGGGGGCCAGCACCGTCCAGGAGCGGCGGGAGTGCTCGAGGGTGAAGTCGGGCACCTGGTAGAAGGGCTTTTGGGGATGGAAGAGGTCGAAGCGGTCTTGGTGTTGGGCCAGATAATCCCGGATTTTCTGGGCGTCAAAGCCCTCGCTGAACCACTTCGCCGCCACGTAGGCGTCTTCTGGGCCCTCCAGCGCCCGGTGCAAGATGGCCAGCAGCAGGCGGTGCAGCGCGGCGGTTACGAGCGGGCTGGGGTCTTCGATGCGGCTGAAACGCCGGGCCTCGAGCAGGGCTTCTTCCAAACCCACGAGCTTCAGCGCGCTTCCTTCCCGCACGGGGATCCAGGGTTGGGTGATCAGGTTGAACGTGGACAAAGCTTACCTCCTGTAAACAATCCCTAGCTCGGGGTGGAGCTCGAGCTCGAGTTCTCCCAACACAGCCCGCCCCCCCTCCAGTACCACCGGATGGGCGTGGGCCAGCAGCGGGGTTTGGCTCCAGGGCTTTTCAGGTAGGCCGTGGGCTTTCCGGTGCTCCTTCAGCGCCTGGAAGTCGTTTCGCGTCAGCTCGTGCCGGCTCAGCTTGACCGAGCGGGCAAAGAGCCGCTTGGCTTCGGAAAGCTCGAGCTTGCTGGCGACGCTCACCGCCTCCTTTCCGCTTTCATCGAGGCACAGCTGGCCTCCTACCTTATGCAACAGCACCACCGTGGCGCTGGGGCTGCCCTTGCGGGTGTGGAGCAGGTCGGGGTCGTCGTCGGGGTTGGGTTCGTCGTCGGGGAGTTTAGGGAAAGTTTGGGGCTCGAGCCATTTGGTTTCATCGGGCTGCCCAAAGGGGGCGTAAAACGCCTCGTCCCGGTCTGTGGACTCCCTTTTGTCCATGCAAACCTGGGCCTGCTCGAGGGCCGCCCGCCAGGCCTCCGAAAGCCCCTGGGGCGGCGGCTCGCTGTACACCTCCTGCACCAGAGGGTCGATGTCGCCTGGAAGCCTGATCTCTTGGCGACCGCGCAGCGCGAGCCAGCTCCGCAGCAGGACGTAGCGCTCGTAGACGCGCTCGGCACTTCCGAAGTCCGGCACGCCCCCCTCCTCCAGGCCCGCCACCCACAGCACCGGCTGGGTGTGGGGGCCCCGCTCGCGTCCCTGATGGCGGTGCAAGCGCCCGGCGCGCTGGAGCATCAGGTCAATGGGGGCCAGGTCGGTGAACATCACGTCGAAGTCGAGGTCGAGGGACTGCTCGACCACCTGGGTGGCGACCAGGATGGCCTTTGGAGGACGCTGGCCCTCCTTGCCGAACTTGGCGACGACGGCCCGCTCGCGCGCTAAGCGCTCCTCGAGCGGATAGCGGGCGTGGAACAGGCTTAGCTCTACCCCATCCGCTTTGCCCACCAGCCTCTGGTACAGCTCCTGCGCCCGCTGCACGGTGTTGACGATGCAGGCCACACAGCCGCCTTGCCTGGCCTGCTCGAGCGCCCGCTCCGCCAGGGCTTCTAGCTCCAGGGGCAGGGACCGCAGGGTGAGGGTGGGCTGCTCCCGCGCCGCAAAGCGCTCGGCCACGGGAGTGGGGTCGCCCGCCAGGGCTCGAGTGATGCGGGGGTAGGGCGCCTCCGGAGCGCACTGCGCCCCAAAGGCCCTGAGCAGGCTCTCCCGCTTGGCCTTGGGCAGCGTGGCGCTCATCAACACCACCGACGAGCCCAAAGCCCTCAGCCAGCGCACCAGCGACTCGATGAGGCCGCTGGTGTAGGTGTCGTAGGCGTGAACCTCGTCCAGCACCACCACCCGGTTGCCCAAGCCCCACAACCGCACGAAGTGGTGCTTGGTGGGCAGGACGCTCAAAAGCGCCTGATCCACCGTCCCGACCGCGTATTCCGAGAGCAGGCCCCGTTTTCGGTGGGAAAACCAGACCTGGGCTTCTACCCCTTCCCCCTCGTCGGGCAGGTTGGGGCGCACGCGGATCTTTTGGTACGCCTCCACCAGCTCACTGGCCCCGTGCAGGAGTTGTAGGTCGAGCCGGCGGGATTTTCCGTAGGGGTCTAAGAAGGCCTTGGCCCGCTCGAACATCAGGTTGCCGGTGGCCTGGGTGGGCAAGGCGAGGTACATCCCCCGGTGCCCGTTGGCCGCCTGCAACCGCAGGTGGGCGTAGAAGGCGGCCTCGGTCTTGCCCTCACCCATCGGGGCTTCGACCAGGAATAGCGCAGGGGTGTGTATCCCCTCCAGCAAGCGCTCCATCGTGCTCTGCAGCGGGCGGGCTTTGAAGGGCTGATCGGGCTTGCCCAAGTAGGCAAACACCGCTTCCAGGCTCTGCGGCTCGGGCATCAAGGGCTCCCGCTTGAACCAGCCCAGGCTATCGAGCTTTTGTGCGGCCCGCGCTTTGGCACGCTGGTAGTACCCAGCCAGGTCATCGCCGAGGGGGTGGAAGTCGAGGCTCGAGCCGATCCAGTCGGCGAAGCTGGTCAGGCCCGCCAGGCGCTCGAAGGCCGCGCCTCCGTAGATACAGACCCCCGGCGCCTCGCCCACACCGAGCACCTCGAGCACCGCCTCAAAAAGCTCAGCCCGCACCTTGTACCAGTCCTCCCCGCCTTTTTCCTTGCCCGTAACGCTGTCTAGGTCCTGTTGCGTTGCCCGAAAACCGTGGTGCTCGCCTACCGCAGCGGCGACGTTTTCGGCGGCCCTGCGCACCCAGCCTCGCGCCTCGAGGAGATCGGGCAGCACTTCCTCACCAATCACGCTGTGGGAAAGGTCATCGGGCGGCGGTGTTGGGGGAGTGGTCCAGGTTAGCCCTGCGGCCCAGACCCGCTCCATACCCTCAGGCCACTTCTGCTGGAAGGCCGGGCTGGCCTTGCCGAGGTCGTGCAGGCCGGCCAGGGCGCAGATCCAGGCTTTGGCCTGCTCGGGCGGTAGGCCAAGGTCCTTAGCGTAGAGCTCCAAAGTGCGTTTTGGCTCCCGCTCCAGAATCAGCTCGGCACAGGCGGCCACATCCAGTAGATGGGCGATGAGGGGGTGCCACTGGCCCTTTTCCTTGTCCTGATCGCTCTTGGCCCACAATGCTTTTGCGCGTTCAGAAAGCACCATTGCAGTGTCTTCCCCCAAAGCGTCAAATCTTGTCGCACATCGCCGCCACCTGCCGGGCCTCCTCGAGCCACCGCCGCCGGAGGTTTTCCGGCTCCAGCACCTCCACCCTGGGCCCCCAGCTCTGCACCCAGGAGAGAAGCTCGAGGGGAAAGTTGTGGCTATCGGTGCCGACGGTGAAGCGGGCCTCGAGGCCTCCCTCCGGCAAGTCCAGCAGCTCCATGTCGGGGTAACCCCCTTCCCGCAACCGGTAGGCCGCCTCCTTCTTGAAGCGCAAGCGCACCTGAACCGGCTCCCCCCCGCTGCCGCCCACGACTCCCCAGGCGTTGGAGAGGTACTGGCGGGGATCGAAATCGGCGGGGATGGTATAGGCCCCCTCCTCCCCGATCGGGCGGATGCGACTCATGCGGTTGAGCTTGTAGGTGCGCAGGGCTTTGTGGTAGCCCCGCTCGTAGCCGATGACGTAAACCCCTAGGTTGAGGCGGGATATCTCGATGAAGTAGACCTCGAGCTCGTTGCGCCGGGCCTGCCCCGAGCCGCCGGGCTTGTGGTAGTAGAACTCCAGGACCTGCTGGCGGAACCAGGCCTCGGCCACCTTGCCCAGCGCGTCGCCCTCGTCGAGCCGGTGGGAGAGGCGGCGCTTGAGGTCCTCGGCGCTGCGGATCGCCACGCTCTGGGCGGGCTCGGGCATGCGGCGGGCGAGCTTGAGGAGGGCCTCGAGGTAGAGGGCGTTGTGCCCTGGGGTGTGGTGGTAGAGCATACGCAGGGCGCTGTGCGTGACCAAGGCCTCCACCGGGCCGAGGTCCTCGGAGGTCAGGAGCCGGTAGCGCGGGGGCCGACACCGGTCGTCCAGCGGCAGCGCTTCCAGCTCGGCGATGTAGCGCTGGGCGGTGCGGAGGTGCACCTCGAGGGCATCCGCCAATTCCTGCGCGGTGTAGGGCCTCGCCAGCAACCACCGACGAGCCTCGCCGAGGCGACGAGCCTTCTGGTGGGTAGCGGGTTCGTGTCGCGTGGTTTTGCCCATGGCTGCTCAATCTCCGGGGTTTAGGCCGGAGTATAGCGACAACCCACCCAGCAGATGTCCATTTATGTCATCAGCGTTATTTGATTGGCAGTTTATTTGATTCTAATTGACTTAAGCATTTACCCACCAATCTGAGCGCTTCCCACACTTACGCCGCAGCGCGATGGGGAAAAGCAAGCGAAGGGCTTAAAAAGCTTCCTGCGGGCTAAAGGGACCCTCGAGTTCCTGGCGCCGCTCCTGGACCCAATTGCTGTAAATGCCCTCCAGGAAGACCTTTCTGGCCCGAGCAGCAGGGTCGTCCATGTCGTAGACCCAGTGGGCGTCGGGGTCAAGGCGCAGCGAACCACCTTCGCTGCGAATGCTCTGGGGCCAACCCAGCGCCCGGCGCAGCTTGGAGACGTTTTCCCACAGCGATTTGTAGGCCTTGCGGCGGCCCTCGGGGGTGGCTGGGGCATCGGGATAAAGGGCGTTGAGCAGGGCATCCATGCTCTGTTCCCCCTCGCCCTCGAGCAAAAGCGCCAGCAGTTCCGCCGGGCGTCCAGTCGGCCTGAGGGGGATGGGCCGCCCGTTGACCTTCACCCGCAGCAAGCCCGCCGCCCAGACCTCGACCCTGGCCTGGGTCTTGGGCTCGAGCGCCGGTCCGGATGGGGCGAGGAGGGCGAAGAGTTCGGGAAAACACAACGCCTCCTCCCGGCTCCACAGGTTGGGCAGCTTGAAGCCCCCCAGCCTCACAGGGTTGCCCCGGCGCCGCTCCAGCTCCGCCCGCACCACCGCCAACAGGAAGCGCCCCCGCTCTTTGAGGTGGGTCGCCCTCTCGGCGGCCTCCCTGGCCCCCTCCTCGTCGCCCAGCAGCAGGTGCGCAGCGGCGATGTCGGCGTAGAGCCACCCGGAGGACGAAACCCCGAGCGCGAGGGCTTGCTGAAAGTAGCCCAGCGCTTCTGCCACCCGACCGCAAAGCCTCGAGGTGTGACCGAGGCCCCACAAAGCCTGCTGGCGGTCGTCGGCTTCCTCGGCCACCCGCAGGGCTTCGCGGTAGCAAGCGAGGGCCCTGGGCCACTCTCCCAGGATGCGCCGGGCCGCTCCCAGCCCACACAGCGCCCTGGCCCGGATGGGGCGGGCGGCGGGCTTGCGGCTAAGCCGCTCGGCCTCGAGCAGGTGCCGCTCGGCTTCGGCGGGTGCGCTCAGCGCGCTGATGCCTAGGTTGTAGTGCGCCCAGGCCAGGTAGTAGGGATCGCTCTGCAGGTAAGCCAGCGCCTCCGACCAGCGGGCGCGGGCGGCGGGCACCCGGCCTGCTGCGTAGAGGTAGCTCCCCTCGTCGATCAGGCAACGCCCCAAGGCCTCGTGCTGGAGGTGCTCCCTGGCTCGTGCATAAGCCTCTTCCCAGCCCGGCAAGCCCAGCTTGGCCCACAGTTCCGCTCGGCTGCGCCAGTAAAGCCCCTTGTCGCTCAGCACAGCTTCGTCCAGGGCCTCGATCTCCTCCAGCGCCTCCTTCACCCGATCCAGCCGCGAAAGCGCCCAGGCGCGGTAGAGCCTCATCATGGGGGTGGCGACCCCGGCCTCCTGGCAGAAAGCCAGGAGCTCCTCCGGCTCCCGCACACGGCACAGGGCATGGGCGTAGAGCTCGGCGGCCTGGGCGTCGGTGCGGAAGCAATCCCCGGGTATCGAGGGGAAGAGCGTCGACAAGACCCGACGCTGGGCCTCGAGGCTGCGGGCTTGGGCAAAAGCCTCCGCCAGGACCCTGATGGCGAGATCCATGCGCCCTGTATGTACCAGCTGCCGCAGGGTGGCCTCGAGGTCGCTCAGGGGTGCTTTCATGACGCCTGAGGAATTGTACCCAAATCAAAGCGCAATCCCTCAAGCTCCCGTACCCGTCTTGACGTCGTCGCCATTGCGCCGCGCCCTGCGGCTGTAGCAGCCTGAACAGCGCCAGGATGGCGCCGAGGCAAAGCCCCCCTCTCCCCAGGACCGCAGGCCACTTCTCCAAGCCGTCCTTCGTGCGTAGCCCCATGGCCCCCAAAGTCCAGCGGGGTCGCGACAAATCCCGTCGCGATGCGGGCGCGCCGGTAGACGCCCATCAGCCCCCCATCGTTGGGCTCCCGCCCATCACCAGCACCGCCGCCCCCCGCACCCGACCGCTCCTCAGCCGCTCCAGGGCCAAGTTAGCCTGCTCGAGCGGGAAGAGCTCCACGCATCAGAGCATTGACACTCCCACGACCCCCGACGCTGAAAATTTTCCCTATGAAATGTTCGAGGTCTGTGGTTAGACTAACTGCAAATGCCCGATGCTTCACACCTTGCCTTAGCCGCCCTCCTCCACGACATCGGCAAGCTCTACCAGCGGGCCCACTGGGGCCGTGTGCCCGAAGGGGTTGCCGATTGGAGTCATCCGGCTTACACCGATTGGGTCATTCGGCGGTGGGGGCAGCTTTTTCCGAGTTTGGAGGGGCTCGCCCCCACCGCCGCCCGCCACCACGAGGGCTGGCGTGACACGCCCTGGAAACCCACCAACCCCGCCGAGTGGTGCGTGGCCCTGGCCGACACCTACGCCTCGAGCGAGCGCAAAGAGGTGGACGAAAAAGGCGGTCACGCACCCGACACACCGCTCAAGTCGGTGCTGGCGGGCCTGTGGGTGCAGGAGCAGTGCGGCCAGCGGGACTGGGGCTACAGCATGGTGCGGGCCAACCAAGAGGTGGGCCAGAAGGCCGGGGGGGCTTATCCAGAAGCCAAACCCAACGTGTCGAGGGACACTTACTGGCGAGTGGCCGAGCGGCTGGACGCGCGGCTCGGGGAACTGGCCCGGCTCAAACCAAGCCCCGAAGCCCTGCTTTTGAACCTCTTGGGCATCTTCCAGGAGCTTTTGTGGAACGTGCCCTCGGACACCCAGGGCGAGCCGGATGTTTCGCTTTTCGATCACCTGCGCCTGACCGGAGCCATCGCGGCGGCTTTGTGGGCCTATCACGGCGGTTCGCCCAGCGTGGAAGCCCTTAGGGACGAAAAGCCCGAGAAGTTTCTGCTGGTGCTGGGCGACCTGGGGGGCATCCAGAACCACATCTACCGCATCCAGGGGGCCCAGACCGGGGTGGGGGGCCTGGCCAAGCGGCTGCGGGCGCGCAGCCTAGAAGTTTCGCTGGCCGCCGAGGCCATGGGATTAGACTTGCTGCGGCGCACCGGTTTCACCCCTTTGCAGCGCATCATGAGCGCGGGGGGCAAGTTCTACCTGCTGTTGCCCAACACCGAGGCCGTGCTGAAGGCGCTCGATGAGGTGCGCCGGGAGTGGGAGACGTGGGCCCTGAAGCAAGGGGCGACCCTGCT
Organism: Calidithermus timidus DSM 17022; assembly: GCF_000373205.1. Taxonomy (NCBI): domain Bacteria; kingdom Thermotogati; phylum Deinococcota; class Deinococci; order Thermales; family Thermaceae; genus Calidithermus; species Calidithermus timidus. The sequence goes on along the minus strand of NZ_KB890698.1, from coordinate 7,682 downwards.
GCCCTTCCTGGCGGCGTACGCCTTTGCCCCCTCGGGTTTCAAGTCCTTCAGCCGGGTGCTGGGGGAAGCCCACCGCAAGCTGGCCTTGGCCAAGCTAAAGCCCTTGCAAAGCCAGCTCGGCCAACCCTACCTGAGCGCGGGCCCGCAGAGCCTGCGCCCCTGCCGGGCCTGTGGGGCGCGCCCAGCCAAATCGGCCACCGAGGAACTTTGTTACGGCTGTGAGCGCGATGCCCACGTGGGCCGGCTGATCCCCAAGCGAGGGGAGATAGGGTTCTTCCCCGGGGACGCGCCTCAGCCCCACTACCGCTTTCCCAGCTTGCGGGTGGCCCTCGAGCCCTCCGATGTCCACACCCTGCGCACCCGCCTCGCCTTCACCCCCGCGGCCCACCCCTGGGAGGTGCGCCTCCTGGCCGGGCACATCCCTACCCTCAAGGACGCCGTGCGAACCGGCAATTGGCGCAACCTGGACGAGTACCAAGCCTGGGCCAGGGAGCAGGGCCTTTGGGAAGAGGAAGAAGGGGGCCGCAGAGAAGACGACCCGCTCACCCTGGCCGAGCTGGCCGAGCTTTCCACCGGGGCCAAGTACCTGGGGGCCCTGATGCTCGACGCCGACCGCATGGGCGAGGCCTTCGCCACGGGCTTCCAGGACGAAAAGGGGAAAGACCACAGCAGCCCCAGCCGCATCGCGAGCCTCTCGCGGATGCTCGAGCTCTTCTTTGCCGGGGAGGTGCTGGAGCTCATCAAGAACCCCCAGACCTACGCTTCTCGCCTGGGCTGGGACAGCCTAAAGGCCCAGGAAAAAGCCCGGCGCTACCCCCTCATCTACTCGGTCTACGCCGGGGGCGACGACCTCTTCTTGCTGGGGCCCTGGGACGTGCTGCTGGAGTTTGCCCTGGACCTGGAGGCGCTCTACCGAGGCTTCACCCAGCACCCCCAGCTCAGCCTTTCGGGCGGGTTTGTGCTGGTGAACCCCAGCCTGCCCATCCCCTTGCTGGCCGAGGCCGTGCAGGAGGCCGAGCAGCAGGCCAAGAAAGATGGGCGGGGCCGGCTCCACCTTTTTGGTCAGAGCGTGCCCTGGGCGGAGCTGCGGGACCTGGTGCCCTGGGTGCAGGACTTGCAGAAACACCTGAACTCTGGGGACAAGGCGGGCCTGACCAGCGCCCTGGCCTACCGCCTGCTGCGGCTGTGGCGGCAGCACCAGTCGCAGAAAGACCCAGCCCAGCAGATGCGCTACAAGCCGCTTTTGGCCTACACCCTGCGCGAGCGAGACGACCAAATTCGGCAACACTACCTACAGCTAACCGACCACCAAACCCCCGCCTGGCGACACCTGCCGGTGTGGGTGCAGTGGGGGCTTTATCTGGAGCGGTAAGGAGGATGTATGGAGTTTTTTGAAAACTCGGAAAAGGGCATTTACCGAAGAGGGCTTTTTGATGAAGAAGCCAAAAGTTGGGCCCAGGAGATTCGCAGCGAAGGGCAGGGGCAGAACAAGCTCAAGTCGAGCCAGTTTCGCAACTACTTCCACGAGTTCCGCCGGCTCGAGGACGTCTTCGAGCGCTACAAGCGTGAAGCGGGGAGCGACACAGAGCAGGCTTGGCGACGGCTCTTGTCCCAGATAGAGCTGCTGCGGGCCAAGCTGGCCTATGGGGGTCGTTCCAACGGGGGGCCATTGCAGAGCTTTCCCCTCTTCCGGCAAAAAATGGATGAGCTCCTTTCCGATGCCAAAAAGAGCGAGAAGCACTTCGCAGCGGTGATGCTCTTTTTGGAGGCGGTGCTGGCCTACTTTTATGGGCTGGAAGGAGAGCGGAACCACGAGGCCACTCCCCGTGGCCCCCAACCCCAGGGCAGGAGGTAAATGGTGAAACTGCTGGGCTACAAACGCATTCACGGCACCATCCGGCTCAAAAGTGGCCTGCGGATTGGCATGAGCAAGGACCAGATGGCCATTGGGGACGTGGACAACCCGGTCATCCGCAACCCCCTCACCGAGGAGCCCTATATTCCCGGCTCCTCGCTCAAGGGCAAGATGCGGTATTTGCTCGAGTGGCACTTGGGCGGCGACTACATCGCACGATCCACAGAAAAACACGTGTACGTTCCAGATGACCCCAAAGACCCTATTGGACGTATCTTCGGCAGCGCTCCCAGCAACGAGGCCCAGCGCCGCATAGCCCAGCAGCGCGGCCCCACCCGCCTGCTGGTGCGTGATGCCTACCTCACGCCCGAGTCCAAGCAGGCCCTCGAGCGCATGACCGCCCGCGGCGGCTACCTGACCGAGGTCAAGCAGGAGGTCTTCATCCCCCGCATCGGTGGCAACGCCAACCCCCGCACCGCCGAGCGGGTGCCCGCGGGGGCCGAGTTCGCCTTCGAGATGGTCTACCGGGTGATGGACACCGGCGACGGCGGCCAGACCGATCGCGACAACTTCCGTCACGTGGAGAAGGCCCTCGAGCTCCTCCAGCTCGACGGCCTGGGCGGCTACATCAGCCGGGGTTATGGGCAGGTGGAGCTAGATTATCGGGTCGAGGAGAAATGAGGGTCAAGGCTTTTCACCTGGCGCTGGGCAGCGTCAGCGCCCCGCCCAGCGCCTCCACCCTCTGGGGCCACCTGGCCTGGTGGGTGCGCTATACCCAGGGGGAAGATGGGCTTAGGGTGTGGCTGCAAGAGTTTCAAAACGATCCCCCCTTCCTCATCTCCTCGGCCTTCCCCAGAGGCTACCTGCCCCGCCCCCTGCTGCCGCCCGTGCAGGTGCAGGACACCGTAAAGCGCAAGAAGCTCAAGGGCCTGCGCTTTTTGAGCTTCGGTACTTTCGCCCGGGTCGTTCGGGAAGGTGAGCAGGCGCTGCTCGAGTCCCCCGAGCTAGAGGGTGACCGGGCCCCCCGTATCAAAGTAGCCACCCAGACCCGGGTGGGCATTTCTCGCGCCACCGGGACCGCACAGGAGGGCATCCTCTTCAACGACCGGGTGTACTGGCTGGGCCAGGGGGAGTGGAGCGTGTACGTGCAGCTCCGCCGCGAGGCCGGCTACCTGGAAGAAGCCCTGCAGCAGATCGGAACCTTCGGCTATGGGGGCAAGGCCAGCGTGGGGCTGGGACGCTTTGAGGTGGTGGACGTGCAGGAGATGGAGCTACCCGAGGCCGAAAACCCCACCCACTACGTCACCCTGGCCCCCACCCTGCCCGAGGGCGAGGGCTTTTTTGCCCTGGAAACCTACTGGGGCCGCCTGGGGGGGCACTACGCCCAGGCCGAGACCCCCTTCAAGCGCCCCTACCTGCGGGCCAAGGAGGGCAGCGTGTTCCGGCAGGTGCCTGGCGCCAAATTGCTGGACGTGACCCCCGAGCCCGCGCCGGAGGATGGGGTAAAGGTTTGGGAGTACCTCTACAGCTTTCCCCTGGGGGTGCGGGTATGAGCTTTCTGGAGAGCTACCGCTTGACCATTGAAACCCTGGGCCCCATCCACGTGGGCACCGGCGAGGCTTTTCCGGCCTACAGCTACCTGGTGGACGAGGCCCAAAAAGAGGTGCTCATCCTGGATGCGGGGCGGCTTTTGGAGCTGCTCTCTCCAGAACAGCAAGAAAACTACTTGCAGGCGGTGGCCCAGGGCCCCAAACGGGCCCAGCAAAGCCTGCAATCCCTCTGGAACAGCCGCCTGGTAGACCCCACCCCGGCCATCCTGCGCCGCCTCCCTGCCACCCCAGCTTTCATCAATACCGTTAAAAACGCCACCGACGCGGCGGGCCTCGAGTTCCGCCCCCTGCCCCGAAGCCCCCTGGGGGCCTATCTGCCGGGCTCCTCCATCAAAGGGGCCTTGCGCACCGCCTGGCTGTTCAAGCGGGTTGTGCGGCAGGGGCGGGATATCGAGTACAAAGGTCGCTGGCAGTGGGGCCAGAAGGTTCAAGGCGACGAGTGGCCGCTCATCCAGCCGCCCGAGAGAATAACAACCCCTGTTGCCCAGGCCTTTGAGGCCCTGGTACTGGACTACGCCGCCGAACGCAGCCCCAACCTCCACCGCGACCCCTTCCGTCAGGTGCGCATAGGCGACAGCGAGCCCAGCGAGAACCTGTTGTTGAACCGCATAGGGGTCTTCCACCCCAGGGGTCAGATGGACCAGACCGTCATCCTGGCCGAGATGTTCCGGGTGGGAACCAAGCTGCAAGCCCCCTTGCGCCTGCACACCGGCTTAGCCCAGCAAAGACACAAAGACGCGGTTTCTCACCCCATTTCGGCCCAGGCGCTGGCCGAGGCCTGCTGGGAGTATTACCAAGAGGTGCTCCACCTCGAGCGGGAATATGCCCAGAATCATCGCCTCGGGCAAGCGCTCAAGGTCTACGACGCCCTCGAGAAACGGCTCAGTGAAGATAAGCGCTCCTTCCCCCTGCGCATCGGCTTCGGCAGCGGGCGCATGTCCATCCGGCTCGCGCTTTTGCTCGACGGGGAGGAGGGCCAAGAACCCAAAACCCGCAAAACCGCCGGCTCAGCCAGCCCCAAAGATGGCTTCCCCCTGGGCTGGGCTGTGGCGAGGCTCGAGCCCTACTGAAACCCTGCTTTTTTCAACCTATACTGAAACCATGGCCCTGACCCTCAAAAACCCCGAGGTCGAGCGCCTGGCCGAGGAAGTGGCCCGCCTGAGGGGCGAGAGCAAGACCGAGGCCATCCGCAAAGCCCGGCTCTTGTACCCGCATCGCCCCCGCAAGGAGAGCGTGCTGGAGTTTTTAGAGCGCGAGGTTTGGCCCAAGCTGCCTCCCGGAAGCCTGGGTAAAGCGCCCACCAAGGCTGAGCAGGAGGAAATCCTGGGCTTTGGCCCGGAGGGCTTTTGATGGTGCTGGATAGCTCGGTACTGCTGCATATTCTCTTCCGCGAGCCCGGTTACCCCTTCGCCCAGACCGACCTGGCATGATGCTCGCAGCCATCGTCCTTACCCTGGAAGGCCCCTCGCGCCCCGACCCCGACGGCTGGCGGGGGCTGGTGTATGGCCTGCTGAAGCAGATAGACCCTGAGCTGCACAGCGCCCAGCCCAACCCCTTCAGCCTGGGGCTGGGCGGGGCCGAGGGGCAGTGGTGGGTGCGGATTGGGCTGCTGGAGGAAGGGCTCTATGCCCGGCTCTCGCCCCACCTGTTTGGCCTGGCGGGCCAGAGCGTCAAGCTCAAAGCGTCTTTTCGGGTTAGGGCCGTCTTGCAGGAAGAACACCCTTGGAGCGGCGTGAGCACCTACCCCCGGCTCTTCCAGGGGCCGGCCCCGGCCAGCCTGGGGCTTCAGTTCGCCAGCCCCACCTTCTTCCGCCGCAAGGGGCATAGCTACCCCCTGCCCGAGCCTAAGCTGGTCTTCGACTCGCTGGTGCAGCGCTGGAACGCCTTCGCCCCGGTCAAGGTGCCCGAGGAGGTGCAGCAGGCCTGGGAGCGCCTCACGGTGGGCCAGTTCCAGGGCCGCACCCACCGCATCGCGCCCAACGAGGACGAGCGAGGGGTGGGCTTTGTGGGCCGGGTGGTCTACTACCTGCCCAAGGCCAGCCCCACCGAGGCCCAGTGGATGCAGGCTTTGGGGCGCTTTGCCTTTTACGCCGGGGTGGGGGCCAAGACCAGCTTGGGGTTTGGGCGGGTGCGGGGGTTTGACCCAAGGCAGGAGGTGAATAAGAACCATGAATCGGAACAAGGAGCGCTTACGGCAACTGTGGACACGGTATAAAGATCTATTAGGCCAAGGGAACATTGGTCGGACAGAGCCGTCGCCTCAGGCCAAAGAAGCCAGGGAGCTGTACGAAAAAGAAATCTGGCCGCTTACCAAAGAGGGTTTTGTTGATCGGGGGCAACAGCAGTACAAAGCTTCCTTCCATACCGTGGGAACAACACCGGAACCAGTTATTCTTTCAGCTCGCGCGCTGAACGCTGAAAAAGTTTACTTGCTGCATACCAAGGATACGGAAAAGCTTTGTGAGCGGATTGAAAAGGAATTGGGGTGGGGGGTCGACCGGATCAAAACCCTTCAGGTTAGCCGGAGCGACCCGGAAGATATTTATAGGCAAGTGCGGCAGCAAATAGACCGGCTTGATCCAAAGGATCCAATTGCCTTTGACCCAACTGGGGGCACGAAGGCCATGGTTGCTGGGTTGGCGATGTTTGCTTTCTCGCTGGCGGAAGAAGGCCGCATTGCACATGTCTATTATGTGGACAACGAAGAGTATGACGACCAGCTTCGCCGTCCGGTAGCAGGAACTGAGTTTTTGAAACGCCTCGAGAACCCACGTGAAGTTATACCGGATTGGCTCTACAATCGTGGCAAGGAAGCCTACAGCCAAGGGGACTTTGCGCGCGCAAAACAGAACTTTAGCCAAGCGGCGGAGCGGGAAGGGAAAGCAAACAGCCTTGAAGCAATCCTATCAGAGGCCTATGCGCATATAGATGCTGCACAGTTTGAATCGGCAAAAACAAAGTTGGAAGAGCTGCGCAGCCTTTTACAAAAGCCTCCGTATAAGCAAAGTCCCTTTGCTAAATACACCAATACCATTCGTGAGCAAAAGGAGGGGCTCGAGGAAATCATTTACCTTGCGAACTCGCTTTCCAGCAGGAACATAGTCCCACTTGCAGAACCACAAAAAGTGGCCTGGGCGCTGGCTGCCCTCGATTTTATGGCTGGGCGACGCCAAAGTGCGGGCCGTATTGCCGAGGCCGTACTGCTACGCTACCGTGCCCTCGAGTTTTTCTTGCAACACCGCTTGGCCCAGAGGGGCTTCGATACGGCTAAGCCCGACTTCCAAAAACTTTGTGAGACAGTTCAGATGAGCCTCGAAGATCTAAAGATCAAATATCAAGTCGAGCGAAATGGGGCAGGTCTGAAGACCGAAGACAAACTAGAACAAAAAACCGACGTGGACTTCGTCACTGCTTTCTTCTTGCTCAGGGCATTGGGGGATAATGCCGCTCAAGCGGTCAACCCAAACAAGCTGGTGGGATTGGCAAAAGCCCGTAACAGTTCTGTGTTTGCGCACGGCTTTGAACCGCCCAAAGAGGGTATGGCGAACGATCTTGCCCAGGTCTTGCAAACTCTGGTGGAAAGAGGAGGACTACCCAAAGTGGAATACTCTCCGATTCCCCTTGCATGACCCTCCACCTCACCGAGCAGTCCGCCACCCTGCGCCTGCGCCAGGGTCGCCTGCGGGTGGAGCTAGACGAGCAGACCCTGCTCGCAAGGTGCGGCGGGTGGTGGTGTGGGGCAATTCACCCCGGCGCTGGCCGCAAAGTGCTGCTGCGCCTGCTGGAAGGATGCCTAAATCAAGAGGCCCAGCACCCCAAGGGCTTTGGCGAGCGGGTGCAGCTTTCGGTATTCGAGTGTTGGCTCAACCCGGCCCAGCTCGAGCAGCTCAAAAAACTCTTGCAGAAGAAGCTCGAGCCCACCGAGGACGGCGTGCGCATCTACCCAGTAGGGGGAGTGGTGGAAGTGCTGGGCGTGGGCCGGATCGCCGGAAATCCCGACTACCTGATCCTCTAGCCCACAAAAATCCCTTCGCGATCGCACCCCCTCACCAGAAAAAGCGGCCACTATTCCCGTTTGGGACAATACAAAGCCCGCTTGCCAAAATGCGGCATTATGTTTTGCGCAAAATGCTATAATCCCCCTAGCGAGGTCCCCTCGAGCGTACCTTGAAAACCTATCTCCCCCTTTCTCATGGTAAATCCCTGTCACATAAAAT